>NZ_JBEXLP010000014.1:0-121447 GCF_040610035.1 Streptomyces sp. NPDC004542 | reverse complement strand
GAGCGCCTGCATGGCATGCAGGAGGTCAGGAGTTCAATTCTCCTTAGCTCCACAGAAGTCGAAGGCGGATCACTCGATCGAGTGATCCGCCTTCGGTGTTTTTCGCGGTTCTCCTCAGCGTGACGGCGGGCCACCCGGGCATCCGGGTGGCCCGCCGTGCGCCCGCTCAGCGACCCAGGGCGCGGCGGCCGCGGCCCTGGGAGAGGACCGGCAGGTTGCGGGCCGGCGCCTGAGCGCGGGTGTCCTCCTCGATGCGCAGGGCGAGTGCCGGGCAGCGGCGCACCGCGCGCAGGGCCTTCGCCTCGGCGTAGCGCGGCACCTTCGCCTGCGCCACCGTCGGGAAGCCGTCCGCGCCGAGTTCGAAGACCTCCGGGAGGATGTCCGCGCACAGCCCGTGGCCCCGGCACAGCGTCCAGTCGACGAAGATCTTCTGGCGGCTGCTCCCGGTGTCCTCGGGCTCGCCGCCGCCCGGGATGCCCACCGGCATCTTGCCGTCCTCGAAGAGCGGCAGCACGCCCTCCACGGGCCGCCCGCAGCCGTTGCCGAGGACGTGCGCCGCCAGGTCGTCGGTGAACGCCTTGATCGTCGACTCCAGGAACATCGCGGAGCCGTCCGGGTGGGAGCACGCGCCGCGCCGCTTGACGTTCTTGGCGACCTGCTTGAGGGCCTCCAGGGCGGCCGGGCCGCCGCCGTTGAGGATGTCCTCCATGCCGCGCGCGGCGGCCGGCAGGCCGAGGTAGCAGGGACCGCACTGTCCCGCGCTCTCCTCCGCCAGCCACTGGGCCACCCGCAGCGACTCGCCCAGCGGGCAGGTCTCCTGACTGATCGGCAGGATCGCACCGGCGCCGAGGGCACCGCCCACCGCGTCCAGGGAGTTGCGGGAGACGATCGCCTCGTTGACCGTCGCCGCGTCGATCCACTTGCCGTGGTAGCCGCCGGTCAGCACGCCCTGCGGGACCGGCGGCGCGCCGGCCAGCTGCAGGACGTAGCGCAGCGGCACGCCCGTGGGGACCTCGATCACCATGGGGCGGGCGACCGCGCCGGAGACCGTCAGCATGACGGTGCCCGGCTCGTCGTACAGGCCGGTGTTGCCGTACCGCTCCGGGCCGATGCGGGCGGCGATCGCCAGCTGGGCGAACGTCTCGGCGTTCGACAGCAGCGTGGGCGCGCCGCCGACGCCGTTCTGCGAGGCACTGGTCTTGCGGCCGGGCGGGATCGCCGGGCCGCCGTCGATGGAACGGATCAGCGACGCGGCGGCGCCGGTGACCATGCGGATCGGGTTGCGCTGCACGAACGCCTTCAGCGCCGAGCGGCGGCCGTTGTCCAGCCCTCGTTCGGCGAGCGCGGCTTCCATGGAGCGCTGGGTGGACTCACGGGTGACCCCCACCACGAGCGTGCGGGCACCCAGGGCCTCCGCGACCAGCAGCGCGCCGTCCAGGATCAGGTGGGGCGCACGGTTGATGAGGACCGTGTCCTTGCGACAGGCCGGTTCGTCCTCGCTGCCGTTGACGACGACCACCGGCCGGACGCCCCGCTTGATAGCCGACTCGGCGACCGAGCGCAGCTTCCTGTGGAAGGGGAAGCCCGCGCCGCCGCGGCCCTTGAGGTTGATGGCCTCGGAGAGCTGCGCGAGCTGCTCGCCGGCCAGTGGTTCGAGCGGCCCGTGCACCTTCAGGTGCATGGGCAGGTCGAGTCTCTCGACAAGGTCGAAGCCCGACGTGAGCTGGGGAAGCCCGACCACGCGGACTTCCGGGACGTCGGGCAGGGCCTCGTTCACCTATAGCCTCCGGAAGGCGTGTTCCAAGGTTCGCCCGACCCCGGCGTGTCGAAGGGCGCGCCGGGGGCTGGTTCGCTGGCGGGACCGCTGTTGTACGTGTTGTTCGAGTTGTACGCGCCGTAGCGGGTGTTCGTCTCACCCGTGTTGTACACATCACTTCCGACGTTCCCGCCGGTGCCCGGATTGTTGTAGACGGGGATGGTGTATCCGGTGTCCGCGAGCGGGTCGTACGCCGACGGGGGCGCCTCGCCGACCGGCGGCGGGGACGGGACCGGCCAGCTGCCCGAGGTGCTGGACGGGCCGTCCACGCGCGGGAAGGCCTCCGTCGCCTGCATGTCCCTCGGCAGGTCCATGCGCCCGGTCTGGCCGGCCGCGAAGGACTGCTGGGACTGCCCGGGCGTCGAGACGGCCCGGTAGGCGGCCGCGAAGCCGGACGCGGGCTCCGGGGCCATCGGGCGCGCCCCGGTGTCGTACGGGGAGGCCGAGGAGGCTCCCGCGCGCGGGAAGGCGCCGGTGTCGGTGAACGCCGGCTGCTTCCCGTAGCCCGGCAGCGCGGACGAGCCCGTCCTGAAGGAACCCGTCTCGGTCATCCTGGCGCGGCTGGCGTCCAGGTCGTCGAGTTCCGGCCGCTCCGCGGTGCCCAGGAACGACACGAGCCGGTCGGCGACCTTGCGCTTGAACGAGCGCGGCGCGCCGCGCAGGGCCAGGGCGGCCATGATGCCTGCCAGGCACAGCTCGTACGAGATCATGAAGAACGGCTTCGCCGCGCGTCCCGCGAACAGGCCGTGGATCAGTGCCGCGCTCAGGGCCGGGTAGGCCAGCATGTGCATCGCGCGCCAGCGTGCGGCGACCGGCGCGGGGGCGGCGAACTGGTTGCGCAGCGCGCCGGTGATGCCCACGAAGATCATCAGCAGGCCGGCCAGCGAACCCAGGCCGATGAGCCCGGCGCTGCCCGTCACGCCCAGGCTGAAGGGGATCAGCGCGGCGATCAGGACGGTGTGGGACAGCGCCAGCTTGATGGTGACGTGCACCAGGAGGAACGCGATCGAGGCGATGGCGAGCACCCGGTGGATGGCCTGGGAGACGATCCGCTGGCGCGTGTTGAGGAAGATCCGGTCCTGCGTCACCAGGCCCCAGATCACCGAGCAGGTGAGGCTGACGAGCGACAGGACGCCCGCGCCGAAGTTGAGGAAGTCCTGGAGCCAGTGCCCTCCGGACACCACCACCACGGGTATGAGCAGCAGGACGACAGCCGTCGCCACCCCGTAGGCCGACCGGCCCGGCTTGGGGAGCGAGGTGTTACTAGCACGAGGGTTCATGGGGGCAACTCCGAGCGGTTCGGGAAAGCGGTCCCGCTGCCGAACTGTAAAGGGCGCCATACCGATCGGTACGGGGTTTGGGCTATTGCGTTGTTGTCAAAAGGACTGTCCCGCCGTTGCGATGTCCCTTAGTGGTTGTTACGCGAAGTAATCTCTGATCTTGGACCGGTTGGCTGTCGCTGTCCTAGAGGGATACGGAAGAGCGTCGCGGCTTGCTCAGAGCCTGCGGTACCCTAACGCCATGCGTGCCGTACGCCTTCTGCTTAGCGGGCCGCGCTGATCAGTCCCGACCGGCGGTGAGAGCCGGATGGTCGGCATCGGCGCGGCGTCCCCTCCTGTGTGAGGGGATTTTTCGTTTTCTTGAATGTCGCAGCCGCAGGCAGAGACGATCGATGGAGCTTTGAGGATCATGAGCGAGACGAACCCCGCTGCCGCCGCGGCCGCCGCTGCCGTGTCGACGGAGGCCGCGCCGCACCGCTACACGGCCGCCCTGGCGGCCGAGATCGAGGCACGCTGGCAGGACTTCTGGGACGCCGAGGGCACGTACGCGGCACCGAACCCGAAGGGTGACCTGGCCGGCGACCCCGAGGTGGTGGCACGGCCCAAGAAGTTCATCATGGACATGTTCCCGTACCCCTCGGGCGCGGGTCTGCACGTCGGCCACCCCCTGGGGTACATCGCCACCGACGTCTACGCCCGGTTCCAGCGGATGACCGGCCACAACGTCCTGCACACCCTGGGCTTCGACGCCTTCGGCCTGCCCGCCGAGCAGTACGCCGTGCAGACCGGCACGCACCCCCGCGTGTCCACCGAGGCCAACATCGAGAACATGAAGTCCCAGCTGCGCCGGCTGGGCCTGGGCCACGACAGGCGCCGGTCGTTCGCCACGATCGACCCGGACTACTACAAGTGGACCCAGTGGATCTTCCTGCAGATCTTCAACTCCTGGTACGACGACGAGGCGGACAAGGCCCGCCCGATCTCCCAGCTGATCGCCCAGTTCGAGTCCGGTGAGCGCGCGGTGCCCGGCGGACGCTCCTGGAACCGGCTGACCGCCGCGGAGCGCGCCGACGTCCTGGGCGAGTACCGCCTGGCCTACGCCTCCGACGCGCCCGTCAACTGGTGCCCCGGCCTGGGCACCGTGCTGGCCAACGAGGAGGTCACCGCCGACGGCCGCTCCGAGCGCGGCAACTTCCCGGTCTTCAAGGCGAAGCTGCGCCAGTGGAACATGCGGATCACCGCCTACGCCGACCGGCTGCTGGACGACCTGGAGGAGCTGGACTGGCCCGAGGCCATCAAGCTCCAGCAGCGCAACTGGATCGGCCGGTCCGAGGGCGCCCGCGTCGACTTCCCGATCGACGGCGAGCACATCACGGTCTTCACCACGCGCCCCGACACGCTGTTCGGCGCGACCTACATGGTGCTGGCCCCCGAGCACCCGCTGGTGGAGAAGTTCACCCCGGCCGCCTGGCCGGAGGGCACCCACGAGGTGTGGACCGGGGGCCACGCGACCCCGGCCGAGGCCGTCGCCGCCTACCGTGCCCAGGCCGCCTCGAAGTCGGACGTCGAACGGCAGGCCGAGGCCAAGGACAAGACCGGCGTCTTCATCGGCGCGTACGCCACCAACCCGGTCAACGGCGACCAGATCCCCGTCTTCATCGCCGACTACGTCCTGATGGGCTACGGCACCGGCGCGATCATGGCCGTCCCGGCCGGCGACCAGCGCGACTTCGAGTTCGCGCGCGCCTTCGAGCTGCCGGTCCGCTGCATCGTCGAGCCGACCGACGGCCGCGGCACCTCCACCTCGACCTGGGAGAACGCCTTCGCGTCGTACGACGCGAAGATCATCAACTCGTCGAACGACGAGATCTCGCTGGACGGCCTGGGCGTCGTCGACGCCAAGGCGCGCGTCACCGAGTGGCTGGAGCGCAAGGGAACCGGCGAGGGCACCGTCAACTTCCGGCTGCGCGACTGGCTGTTCAGCCGCCAGCGCTACTGGGGCGAGCCCTTCCCGATCGTCTACGACGAGGACGGCATCGCCCACGCCCTGCCCGAGTCGATGCTGCCGCTGGAGCTGCCCGAGGTCGAGGACTACAGCCCGCGCACCTTCGACCCGGACGACGCCGACACCCAGCCCGAGACGCCGCTGTCCCGCAACGAGGAATGGGTCAACGTCACCCTGGACCTGGGCGACGGGCCGAAGAAGTACCGGCGTGAGACCAACACCATGCCCAACTGGGCCGGTTCCTGCTGGTACGAGCTGCGCTACCTGGACCCGCACAACGAGCACCAGCTGGTCGACCCCGAGACCGAGCGGTACTGGATGGGCCCGCGCGAGGGACAGCCGCACGGCGGTGTCGACCTGTACGTCGGCGGCGCCGAGCACGCCGTGCTGCACCTGCTGTACGCCCGCTTCTGGTCGAAGGTCCTGTACGACCTGGGTCACGTCTCCTCCGCGGAGCCGTTCCACAAGCTGTTCAACCAGGGCATGATCCAGGCCTACGTCTACCGCGACAGCCGGGGCATCGCCGTGCCGGCCGCCGAGGTGGAGGAGCGCGACGGCGCGTACTACTACCAGGGCGAGAAGGTCACCCGCCTGCTGGGCAAGATGGGCAAGTCCCTGAAGAACGCGGTCACTCCGGACGAGATCTGCGCCGAGTACGGCGCCGACACGCTGCGCCTGTACGAGATGGCGATGGGCCCGCTGGACGTCTCCCGGCCGTGGGACACGCGCGCGGTGGTCGGCCAGTTCCGGCTGCTGCAGCGGCTGTGGCGCAACATCGTCGACGAAGCCACCGGTGAGATCACGGTCACCGAGGACGCGCCCGACGAGGAGACGCTGCGTGCCCTGCACAAGGCGATCGACGGCGTGCGCCAGGACCTGGAGGGCCTGCGGTTCAACACCGCCATCGCCAAGGTCACCGAGCTGAACAACCACCTGACCAAGGCGGGCGGGCCCGTGTCCCGTTCGGTCGCCGAGTCGCTGGTGCTGCTGGTCGCGCCGCTGGCCCCGCACGTCGCCGAGGAGCTGTGGCGCCGGCTGGGCCACACCGACTCGGTCGTCCACCAGGACCTCCCGGTCGCCGACCCGAGTTACGTCGTGGACGAGACCGTGACCTGCGTCGTGCAGATCAAGGGCAAGGTCAAGGCCCGCCTGGAGGTGCCGCCGTCCATCTCCGAGGACGAGCTGGAGAAGGCGGCGCTGGCCGACGAGAAGGTCGTCGCCGCGCTGGACGGTGCCGGGATCCGCAAGGTGATCGTGCGGGCGCCGAAGCTGGTGAACATCGTTCCGGCGTAACGCTCGGGGTAGTCCCCTACGGGCAGGTTCGGGGTTTTTCCGGAACCCCGGGCCTGCCCGTAGCGTTTACCGTGGAGAGCAGCGCGGGCCGGCCCGCGCGAAGCCGCCAGGAGGAGCGCCGTGGAAGCATTCGTCACCGTCTTCGCCCTGCTCTTCCTGCTGTTCGTCGTCCTCGGCGCCTACGCCACGGTCAAGGTGATCGGCGCCGCCAAGCGCGGTGTCGACCGTACGATCACCCAGGCCCGCCGCACGGTCGAGGACCACACACTGCGGGCCAAGTCCGTCGTCCAGCCCGGCCCGGCCGGCGAGATCGCGCAGCTCCGGCTCGGCCTGCGCACCTCGATGCGCGCCACCCAGGACGCGTTGCAGGCGGGTGTCGCCGAGGACGAGTCGCTGCGGGAGTCCCTCGGCCTCTTCCAGCGGCTCAGCGTGCACGGACACGAACTGGACGACGAACTCCGGCGTCTCGAGGCCGAGCCCGACCGTGCCAGGCTCGCCGAGCTGCTGCCCCAGCTGCGCAGCCGTACCGAGCGCGTCACCCGGTCCGCCGACTCGCTGCGCTGGGCCGCCCGCGACCGGGCCCACCGTTTCGCCGAGGACGACCTCGACACACTGAGCACCCAGATCGACGTCGAGACCGGCGCGCTGCGGCACTGGACGCGTTCGGAGCCCTCGCCCGAGCCGCGGCCGTGGCCCGACGCCCCGGCCGGGGACGGCCGGACCGCACAGCAGACCTGGCCGGAGCCCCCTCGTCCCGGCACCGCCGAAGAACCGGCCCGGCCCTCCCTCGCCCCGCCCGGCCGGCGCCAGACGTACGCGTGGCAGAAGAAGGCCCGCCCCGAGAGCACCACTTGATCCGGCCGGTTCCGGCCCAGGTCACCGGGGCCGGGCTGCCGCACGGGCGCCACGGCAGGTAACCTCCAGCTCATGTCCCGCCATGTCGCCATCGTCACCGATTCAACGGCCTACCTGCCGCAGCGGACGATGGAGCGCCACGGCATCACCGCGGTACCCCTCACCGTGGTCCTCGGCGACCGGGCGCTCGAGGAAGGCACCGACATCTCCACCCGCTCCCTGGCCCAGGCCCTCCAGAAGCGGCGCCCCGTCACCACCTCGCGCCCCAGCCCCCAGGTGTTCGCCGAGACCTACCGCAAGGTCGCCGAGTCCGGCGCGGCCGGCATCGTCTCCCTCCACCTCTCCGCCGAACTGTCGGGCACGTACGACGCGGCGGTGGTCGCGGCACGCGAGGCGCCGGTGCCGGTGCGGGTGGTGGACACCGGCATGGTCGCGATGGCCCTCGGCTTCTGCGCCCTCGCCGCGGCCGAGTCGGCGGAGGCGGGCGGCACCGTGGACGAGGCCGTCACCGCGGCGGAGAAACGGGCCGCGGGCACCTCCGCCTACTTCTACGTCGACACGCTCGACTATCTGCGCCGGGGCGGCCGGATCGGCGCCGCGCAGGCCCTGCTGGGTTCCGCGCTCGCCGTCAAGCCGCTGCTGGAACTGGACGGCGGCCGCATCGAGCTCCTCGAGAAGGTACGGACGGCGTCGAAGGCGATCGCCCGCCTCGAGGAGATCGCGGCCGAACGGGCGGGCAGCGCCGAGGTCGACATCGCCGTGCACCATCTCGCCGCCCCCGACCGCGCCTCCGCCCTCGCCGACCGGCTCCGGGCACGGGTGCCGGGGCTGGCGGACCTGCACGTGAGCGAGGTCGGCGCGGTGATCGGGGCGCACACCGGGCCGGGGCTGCTGGGAGCCGTGGTCTCGCCGCGGTGACCTGTCGTCAGCCGTATCGCTCGTGCGGGTGGCGCGGTTGTCCACAACCGGCGCGTCCTCCACGGAAATCGGGCAAGATCATCGCGAAGTGACGGGATGTCGGATCCTCGTCGCATGGCACTTCGAGCACGCTCCCGCACAGCACCCGCGACCAGCGGCCCCGGTCGGGCCCCCGCTTCCGACGGCCGCGTCCGGTACCGCCGGCCACCCGCTCGCCGCCCCACCCGGCACCACCCCACCCGCCACCACCGCGCACCGGCGGAGGAACTGCGCCGGCGAGCGGAACTGCTCTTCGCCGAAAAATCCCCTCGGCCACAGGAGTCGGGACACGGACCGCCACCGGGCCGGCCACGAGCGGGACAGCCACCAGCGGGCCGGCCACGAGCGGGCCGGCCACGAGCGGGCACGGCGAGCGGGGTGGGCACGACACCTGGCATGACGAGGGCGCCGGGGAGGCGCACCGCACCCGGCATGCGCACGCCGGTAATGCGCACGGCGCCGGTGGTGCGCACGGCGCCGGCCGCCGCGCCCACGGACGCCGTGCGGACCGGCTCTGACGACGAGCGGTCGAGTCCCGACTGGCGAGGACGGGCCGGGCTCGCGCTGCGCGAGCGGATGCCGGTGTGGTTGCAGGCGCGGTGCGGCCTGGAGCGGCGGGGCGTGATCGCGCTCACGGTGCCGCTGGCCGTCGCGGCGTTGTTCGCCGCGCAGCACTTCTGGACAGGCCGCGCCGAGTCCGTCAGCGCACCACAGGTGGTGCGGGCCGAGGCCCCGTACACGAACGACAAGAAGACGGAACCGGCAGGCAGCGGTGGGCACGGGCAGGGCACGCAGACCGCTCCCGGGAGCACCGCCAAAGCCGCCCCGGGCACCGGGACCGAGATCGTGGTGGACGTCAGCGGCAAGGTCCACGACCCCGGGATCCACCGTCTGCCGGCCGGTTCACGGGTCGCCGACGCGCTGCGCGCGGCGGGCGGGGTGCGCCCGGGCACCAGCACCGAGGGACTCAACCGGGCCCGCTTCCTCGTGGACGGCGAACAGGTCGTCGTGGGCGGCCCCGCACCGGCACCGGGCCCCGCACCGGCACCGGGCCCGGCGCCGGGAGCCGGCCCCTCGGCACCGGTTTCCCTCAACACCGCCACCGCGGACCAGTTCGAGTCCCTGCCCGGCGTCGGCCCGGTGCTGGCCCAGCACATCGTCGACTACCGCACCCGGCACGGCGGCTTCCGTTCAATCGATGAACTGCGCCAGGTCAACGGCATCGGCGCCCGGCGCTTCGCCGACCTGCGGAACCTGGTGCGGCCATGACCCGGACACCCACCCGGCCGGCGCGTTCCGGCCCCCTCCCGTCCGCCCGGGCGCCGAGCGAGGCCCCGTCGCCCGACGACGGCCGGCCGGGGCGACTCGTCGCCCGCCGGGCCGTGCACGCCGCCTCCGGGAAGCGACTGGGCGCCGCACACCCCCGACAGGAGGGACCGACGGACCTGCGCCTGGTCCCGCCCGCGCTCGCGGCCTGGGGGACGGCGGCGCTCACGCTGGACATCCCGCCGGCCCGGACCGCCGGCCTCGTGATCGGCTGCCTGGTCACCGGCGTGATCCTGCTGTACGGGCGGTGGACTCAGGCCCCGCCCCGGTCGGCCGCCCGGCCCCGCGTCACGGCCGCCGCCGTACTCCTCTGCGTCGCCGCGTCCGCCGCCTCCGCCGGGGCGCACGGCGCGGACCTGCGGCGCGGGCCGGTGCCCGAGCTGGCCCGGCGGCACGCCACGGTGACCGCCAAGGTCGAGGTCGGATCCGATCCCTGGCTCAGCAGACCCCGGGTCACCGGCGATCACGCGGCCCCGGTCGCCGTGCTCGTCCGGGCGGAGGCGCGGCGGGTCGAGGACGCCGACGGGTCGGTGACGAAGACCCGGACCCCCGTGCTGGTCGTCGTCGACGCGGGCACGCCGGGCCCGCGTCGAGTTCCCGAGGAGCGCGCGACGGGTACGCGGGCGGCCTGGCTCGGCCTGCTGCCCTCGACGCGGATCCGGGTGGACGGGCGACTGGCGCCGACGGCGGGCGGTGACGGGATCGCGGCCGTGCTGCGGGTGCGGGACGGGCAGGTGCCGCAGGTCGTGGGAGGACCGAGCGGGCCGCAACGGCTGGCGGGCCGGCTGCGGGCCGGGCTGCGCGAAGCGACCGACGGGCTGCCGGGTGACGCGCGGGCACTGCTGCCGGGGCTGGTCGTCGGGGACACCTCACGGATCACGCCGGAGCTGGACGAGGCCTTCAAGGAGACGGACCTGGCGCACACCCTCGCGGTCTCCGGCAGCAACCTCACCGTTCTGCTCGCCCTGCTCATCGGGCCGCCCGGGCTGGCCCAGCGGGCCGAACGCCGTGGGCCGGCACCACGCCTCGGTCTTTCGCTGCGGGCGACCGCACTGCTCGCCGCGGCGCTCACGCTCGGCTTCGTCGTCGTGTGCCGGCCGGACCCGAGCGTGCTGCGGGCCGCGGCCTGCGGCGCCGTCGCCCTGCTCGCGCTGGCCACGGGGCGTCGCAGATCGCTGGTTCCGGCACTGGCGACAGCCGTCCTGCTGCTGGTCCTGTACGACCCGTGGCTGGCCCGCAGCTACGGTTTCCTGCTCTCCGTGCTGGCCACCGGCGCCCTGCTGACGCTCGCGCCCCGCTTCGACGCGGCGCTGCGGCGGCGCCGGGTGCCACCGCGGCTCGCCGAGGCGCTGGCCGCCGCTGCCGCCGCACAGGCCGTGTGCGGGCCGGTCGTCGCCGTGCTGTCGGCGCGGGTGAGCCTCGTGGCGGTGCCGTGCAACCTGCTCGCGGAGGCCGCGGTCGCCCCGGCCACCGTCCTGGGCTTCGCGACGCTGGCGACCGCCCCGGTGGCGATGCCGGTGGCGAAACTCCTGGCCCGGCTCGCGAGGTGGCCGGCCGGATGGATCGCGGGTGTGGCACGGGCCGGGGCCGGGCTCCCCGGCGGGGGAGTCGACTGGCCGGCCGGCTGGGCCGGGGCGCTGCTGCTCGCCGTCGCCACGGTGGCGGTGCTGCTCCTCGGGCGCCGGCTGGTGCGGCACCCGTGGTGGTGCGGTGTCTGCGGACTGCTGCTCCTGCTCGCCGTGGTGCGCCCGGCGCCGCTGACCCGAGTGGTCACCGGCTGGCCGCCGCCCGGCTGGCGGCTGGCGGTGTGCGACGTCGGACAGGGCGACGCGACGGTGCTCGCGGCGGGCGGCGGCAGCGGGGTGGTGGTGGACGCGGGTCCCGATCCGGCACTGGTGGACCACTGCCTGCGCAAGTTGGGCATCGTCCGGATCCCGTTGGTCGTGCTGACGCACTTCCACGCCGACCACGTCGCGGGACTGCCCGGGGTGCTGCGCGGGCGGCCGGTCGGCGGGATCGAGACGACGGGCTTCGAAGAGCCCGCCGACCAGGCCGAGTTCGTACGGAGGGAGGCGGCCGCACGGAACATCCCCGTCACCCGCGCGGCCGCCGGCGAACAGCGGCGGACGGGACCACTGTCCTGGCAGGTGCTCTGGCCGCCGCCGCCCGGCCCGGCCGCCCGGGACCCGGACGGGCCGAACGACGCCAGCGTGGCACTGCTCGTCCGGTCGGCCGGGCTGCGGCTGCTGTTGCTCGGGGACCTCGAACCTCCCTCCCAGCGGGCGCTGTTGGAGTCACCGGCGGTGGCCGGGCTGGGCCGCGTCGACGTCCTGAAGGTCGCCCATCACGGCTCGTCCTACCAGGACCCCGACCTGATACGCCTGGTGGCCCCGCGCGTCGCCCTCATCTCCTGCGGCGCGGACAACCCCTACGGCCACCCGGCGCCCGGCACCGTACGGGCGCTGCGGGACGAGGGCGCGGTGGTGCTGCGCACGGACCGGGACGGGGCGCTGGCGGTCGCGGGGACCGGCGGGGCGGACGGGGAGGTGCGGGTGGCGGGAGACTGAGGACATGAACTCCGCACAGGCCGACGCCTACCTCCGCCGCCTCGGGGTCGCGCACCCGGCGCGTCCCACCGCCGAAGCACTGCGTGAACTGCACGAGAGCCATCTGCGGACCGTCCCCTTCGAGAACCTCTCGGTGCACCTCGGAGAGGAGATCGCGCTGGAGGACGAACGGCTCTTGGCCAAGCTGGTGGACGCGCGGCGGGGCGGGTTCTGCTACGAACTCAACGGCGCCTTCGGGTCGTTGCTGACCGCGCTCGGCTTCGGCGTCGCCCTGCTCGCGGCGCGGGTGTACGGGGACGGGGAGCGGCTCGGTATCCCGTACGACCATCTCGCGCTGCGGGTGCGGACCGCGGACGGGGGCGACTGGCTGGCCGACGTCGGGTTCGGGGCGCACAGCCACTACCCGCTGAAGCTGGGGGACCGGGGCGAGCAGCCGGACCCCGGCGGCACCTTCCGGATCGCCCCGGCCGGCCCGGACCCGGCCGGGGTGCGCGGGGGCGCCGACCAGGACGGGGCGGCGGACCTCGACGTCCTGCGGGACGGCGCGCCCCAGTACCGCCTGGAGACGCGGCCCCGGGCTCTCGGCGACTTCGCTTCGGGGGCCTGGTGGCACAGCACCTCGCCGCGGTCGCACTTCACGCGGTCCCTGGTGTGCTCACGCAGCACGGAGGACGGGGGACGGATCACCCTGAGCGGCCGCAGGTGGACGGTGACCGCCGCCGACGGGACACGGGAGGTGCGTGAGCTGGAGTCGGACGAGGAGGTGCTCGCGGTGTACCGGGAGCGGTTCGGGATCGAGCTGGCCACCGTGCCGGCCGTGGGGGTGCCCGCCGTGCGGGAGCCGGCCGCGGGTCGCGGAGAATGACACCGTGAGCGATGTGAGACATGTGCTGGTGCTGCCCGACCGGGAAGCGGCGGAAGAGGTGGCGCGGGCGCTCGGAGAGCGGTTCGGGGTCGCGGAGGAGCCGGAGCTGGTGCGGGAGGCCCTGGCCGGCGAGGACGACGCCGAGGACGCCCAGTGGCTCGTCGTCCTGCGGGACGAGCGGGAGCGACTGGATCCGCGGGAGCTGGACGCGCTGGCGGGGGAGTGGGACGGCTGGCGGGAGGAGCCGTAGTCCCGCGGGGCTCGTCGTCCGGGCCCGGGTGCCGTCCGCGGCGGCGTGCCGTCCGGCCGGGGGCGGCTGCGCGTATCGGTGTCAGTGGCGCGTGGGATGCTTGTCGCGATGGCCAGGAAGACTGCGAACGACGACCCTCTCGCCCCGGTGACCCTTGCCGTCGGCCAGGAGGACCTCCTGCTCGACCGTGCCGTGCGGGAGGTGGTGGCCGCCGCCAGGGCCGCCGACGCCGACACGGACGTGCGGGACCTGACCCCGGACCAGGTGCAGCCCGGCACGCTCGCCGAGCTGACCAGCCCGTCGCTCTTCGCGGAGCGCAAGGTGGTGGTCGTACGCAACGCGCAGGACCTGTCGGCCGACACGGTCAAGGACGTGAAGGCGTATCTCGGATCGCCCGCCGAGGAGATCACCCTGGTGCTGCTGCACGCGGGTGGCGCCAAGGGCAAGGGACTGCTCGATGCCGCGCGCAAGGCGGGGGCACGGGAGGTGGCGTGCCCGAAGATGACCAAGCCGGCGGACCGGCTGGCGTTCGTACGCGGGGAGTTCCGCGGGTTCGGGCGGTCGGCCACGCCCGAGGCCTGCCAGGCGCTGGTGGACGCGATCGGGAGCGAGCTGCGGGAGCTGGCGTCGGCGGTGGCCCAGTTGGTCGCCGACGTCGAGGGGACGATCGACGAGGCCGTCGTCGGACGGTACTACACCGGGCGGGCCGAGGCCTCCAGCTTCACGGTCGCGGACCGGGCGGTCGAGGGGCGGACGGCGGAAGCCCTGGAGGCGCTCAGATGGTCGCTGGCGACCGGGGTGGCGCCGGTGCTGATCACCAGCGCGCTGGCCCAGGGCGTACGGGCCATCGGCAAGCTGTCGTCGGCCCGCGGTGGCCGGCCCGCCGACCTCGCCCGGGAACTGGGCATGCCGCCCTGGAAGATCGACCGCGTGCGGCAGCAGATGCGCGGGTGGACCCCGGACGGGGTGTCGGTCGCCCTGCGGGCCGTGGCCGAGGCGGACGCGGGCGTCAAGGGCGGCGGGGACGACCCGGAGTACGCGCTGGAGAAGGCGGTCGTCACGATCGCGCGCGCGGCCCGTTCCAGAGGACGCGGCCAGTGAGCCGGCCGGACTGAGGGCGACTCAGCGGCACGGCACGCCGAAGGCCCCGTCGCGCCCCCTGGGGAAGGGGGAGCGACGGGGCCTTCGGTTCAGACGGTCGGATCCGCGCCCGCGTGGCGAACGCAGGCCGCGCGCGGACCCTGGGGGGCCGGTCGGGAGCGGATGAGAGAGGGCCCGCTCTGGGTCCTTCCGGCGGTCAGATCAAAGAAGGGGTTCAGCCCTGGAGGGTCGCGACCTTGGCAGCCAGCGCCGACTTCTTGTTGGCGGCCTGGTTCTTGTGGATGACGCCCTTCGAGACGGCCTTGTCGAGCTGGCGCGCGGCAGCGCGCTGGTACTCGGTGGCCTTCTCGACGTCACCCGCGGCAGCGGCCTCACGGGCCTTGCGGATCGCGGTCTTCAGGGAGGACTTGACGGCCTTGTTGCGCAGCCGGGCCTTCTCGTTGGTCTTGATCCGCTTGATCTGGGACTTGATGTTCGCCACGAATGAGCCTTTTCAGGTTCTGGCACGGGGCCGCGAAGGTCCCGTGCCGGTGATTTCTTGGGTTGTGCCTCGCGTTGAGAGGACATGAGACACAGCCGCCCACCCTACCAGCGGCCCGGCGAGTGGCCCAAACCGGTCGCCGGTCCCCGCCCGTGGGACCATGGAGACTACGTATCGATCCGACCCGAGGCATAAGGCGCCTCAAGAGACAGGACCCTGCGTGCCCGCGACCCCTAACCATGTGCCCGAGCCGAGCCGTACCGACCCGGCTCTGATCCGCAACTTCTGCATCATCGCGCACATCGACCACGGCAAGTCCACGCTCGCCGACCGGATGCTCCAGCTGACAGGTGTGGTCGAGCAGCGGCAGATGCGTGCTCAGTACCTCGACCGGATGGACATCGAGCGTGAGCGCGGTATCACGATCAAGTCCCAGGCGGTGCGGCTGCCGTGGGCTCCCACCCACGACCCCGGCAACACGCACATCCTCAACATGATCGACACCCCGGGGCACGTCGACTTCACCTACGAGGTCTCGCGGTCGCTCGCCGCCTGCGAGGGGACCGTCCTCCTCGTGGACGCCGCCCAGGGCATCGAGGCACAGACCCTCGCCAACCTGTACCTGGCGATGGAGAACGACCTCACCATCATCCCGGTGCTGAACAAGATCGACCTGCCGGCCGCCCAGCCGGAGAAGTTCGCCGAGGAGCTCGCCAACCTCGTCGGCTGCGACCCGGACGACGTGCTCAAGGTCTCCGCCAAGACCGGCCTCGGCGTGGAGGCGCTGCTCGACGAGGTCGTCGCCGAGATCCCCGCCCCGGTCGGCGTCAAGGACGCCCCCGCGCGCGCCATGATCTTCGACTCGGTCTACGACTCCTACCGCGGCGTCGTGACGTACGTCCGCGTGATCGACGGGCAGCTCAACAAGCGCGAGCGCATCAGGATGATGTCCACCGGCGCCACCCACGAGCTGCTCGAGATCGGCACCAACTCGCCCGAGATGCTCCCCGCGGACGGCCTCGGCGTCGGCGAGGTGGGCTACCTGATCACCGGTGTGAAGGACGTCCGCCAGTCCAAGGTCGGTGACACCGTCACCAGCCAGGCCAAGGGCGCGACCGAGGCGCTCGGCGGTTACAAGGACCCCAAGCCGATGGTCTTCTCCGGTCTGTATCCGCTGGACGGCTCCGACTACCCCGAGCTGCGCGAGGCCCTCGACAAGCTCCAGCTCAACGACGCCGCGCTCGTCTACGAGCCGGAGACCTCCGCCGCCCTCGGCTTCGGCTTCCGCGTCGGCTTCCTCGGCCTGCTGCACCTGGACGTGATCCGCGAGCGCCTGGAGCGCGAGTTCGGGCTCGACCTGATCGCCACCGCCCCCAACGTGGTCTACCGCGTGGTCATGGAGGACGGCAGCGAACACACGGTCACCAACCCGAGCGAGTTCCCCGAGGGCAAGATCAGCGAGGTGTACGAGCCGGTCGTGCGGGCCACCGTCCTCGCGCCCACCGAGTTCATCGGCTCGATCATGGAGCTGTGCCAGACCCGGCGCGGCACCCTCCTCGGCATGGACTACCTCTCGGAGGACCGGGTCGAGATCCGCTACACGCTGCCGCTCGCCGAGATCGTGTTCGACTTCTTCGACCAGCTGAAGTCCAAGACGCGCGGCTACGCCTCGCTGGACTACGAGCCCACCGGCGAGCAGACCAGCTCCCTGGTCAAGGTCGACATCCTGCTGCACGGCGACAAGGTGGACGCGTTCTCCGCGATCACCCACCGGGACCAGGCGTACGCGTACGGCGTGCGGCTCGTCGCCAAGCTCAAGGAGCTGATCCCGCGGCAGGCCTTCGAGGTGCCGGTGCAGGCCGCCATCGGCTCGCGGGTCATCGCCCGCGAGACCATCCGCGCCATCCGCAAGGACGTCCTCGCCAAGTGCTACGGCGGTGACATCTCCCGCAAGCGGAAGCTGCTCGAGAAGCAGAAGGAAGGCAAGAAGCGGATGAAGATGGTGGGTTCCGTGGAGGTTCCGCAGGAGGCCTTCATCGCGGTCCTGTCCAGCGATGACAGCGCGGGTTCGGCCAAGGGCAAGAAGTAACCGCCGGTAATAACGGCCGGCGTCCGCGAAACAGGTGCAACAGGGGCTCGTCGCACGAAAGTGTGGCGGGCCCCTGCGCGTGCGTAGCGTCGCCATCTGTGGGAAGTGACATGCCGCCGCCTCTTACGCGTCGGCCCGTAGCGCTTTACTCTGATCCCTGCTCGATAGTTACTCGCGAGTTAAACAACTGGCCGAACCATCGCCGTGAGTCACCCAAGCCGCACCTGCCAGCCGCACCGTCGCGGGCCCCGGAGGATGTCGTGAGCGACACACAGACACTGATCGAGAACCGTCCGCCGTCCGTCGCGGCCCTCTTCCTGGAGCGCGTGGACGCCACCCCGGACGCCGAGGCGTACCGCTACCCGGTGCCGCCGGCCTCGGGCCAGGGGCCCGACGACTGGAAGTCGCTGAGCTGGGGACAGACCGCCGAGCGCGTCCACGCGATCGCGGCCGGCCTCATCGAGCTGGGCGTGCGGCCGGAGCAGCGGGTGGCGCTGGCCTCCTCGACCCGGGTCGAGTGGATCCTCGCCGACCTGGGCATCCTGTGCGCCGGGGCGGCCACGACCACGATCTATCCGCAGACCAACGCCGACGAGTCGGCCTTCATCCTCTCCGATTCCGAGAGCCGGGTGCTGATCGCGGAGAACGCCGGCCAGCTCGCCAAGGCCGTCGAGAAGCGCTCCGAGCTGCCCGAGCTGCACCACGTGGTGGTCATCGACCCCGCCGGCGTCGAGACCGGCGACTGGGTGCTCACCCTCGCCGAGCTCGAGGAGCGCGGGGCCACGTACCTGGAGAAGCACCCCGAGCTGATCAAGGAGCGGGTCGGCGCCATCACCAAGGACCAGCTGGCGACGCTGATCTACACCTCCGGCACCACCGGCCGCCCCAAGGGCGTCCGCCTGCCGCACGACAACTGGTCGTACATGGCGAAGGCGATCTCCGCGACCGGGCTGATCAGCTCCGAGGACGTGCAGTACCTGTGGCTGCCGCTCGCGCACGTCTTCGGCAAGGTGCTCACCTCCGGGCAGATCGAGGTCGGGCACGTCACCGCCGTCGACGGCCGCGTCGACAAGATCATCGAGAATCTGCCGGTGGTGCGGCCGACCTACATGGCGGCCGTCCCGCGCATCTTCGAGAAGGTCTACAACGGCGTCGCCGCCAAGGCCCGGGCCGGCGGACCCGCCAAGTACAAGATCTTCCAGTGGGCCGCCGGGGTCGGCCGCGAGTACGCCAAGGTCACCCAGGACAACTTCCGCCGCACCGGCACCCACTCCGCGCCCCTCGGCCTCGCCGCCCAGCACAAGGTCGCCGACTCGCTCGTCTTCGCCAAGATCCGCGAGGCCTTCGGCGGCAGGCTGCGGGCGTGCGTGTCCGGGTCGGCCGCCCTCGCCCCCGAGATCGGCTACTTCTTCGCCGGCGCCGGCATCCACATCCTGGAGGGCTACGGCCTCACGGAGTCCTCGGCCGCCTCCTTCGTCAACCCCGGCGAGGCGTACCGCACCGGCACGGTCGGCAAGCCGCTGCCCGGCACCGAGGTGCGCATCGCGGACGACGGGGAGATCCTCCTGCGCGGCCCGGGCATCATGCAGGGCTACCACGGGCTCCCCGAGAAGACCGCCGAGGTCCTGGAATCGGACGGCTGGTTCCACACCGGTGACATCGGCGAGCTGTCGCCCGACGGCTACCTGCGCATCACCGACCGCAAGAAGGACCTGATCAAGACCTCGGGCGGCAAGTACATCGCGCCCGCAGAGGTCGAGGGCCAGTTCAAGGCCGTGTGCCCGTACGTCTCCAACATCCTCGTGCACGGCGCCGACCGGAACTTCTGCACCGCCCTCATCGCCCTCGACGAGCCGTCGATCCTCGAGTGGGCCAAGGAGAACGGGCTCGGCGGCAAGCTGTACGCCGAGGTCGTCGCGGCCCCGGTCACCGTCGAGATGGTCGACGGCTACGTCCGGCAGCTCAACGCCGGCCTCCAGCGCTGGCAGACCATCAAGAAGTTCCGCCTCCTGCCGCGCGACCTCGACGTCGAGCACGGCGAGATCACCCCGAGCCTGAAGCTGAAGCGGCCGGTGGTGGAGCGGGAGTACAAGCACCTGATCGACGAGATGTACGCGGGCTCGCGCGAGGCCTGAGCCCGGCGGCACGGGCGGTGCCCCACGGGACACCGCCCGCCCGCACGGAGCTCGGATGCTCGGAATCGTTCCGTTTTCTGTCCGTCTTCGCGTGCAAGCGTGCCCGTGTTGTCACCCATGGCGGCCCACTTCGGTAACTCGGCGCTTATGGACGCAGTCGGTCTGTCACCCTGTTCGCAGTCATCGAGACGTATTCGTCTGACGTTCGTCCGATCTGCTCGGGGAGTCGGCCATGGGCGCCATACCGACGCAACGGGAGACCGTCTCCCGTGTCTCTGATGTGCCCGCACACGGGGACGCGGGGGAGCGTGCGGCGGTTCGCTCGGTTCTCCCGGGCAGCCCTCTCGCGCCCGGATCCGCCCGCGCGCTGCTGCGCGCGGCGCTCACCGAGTGGACCGGCCTCGGCCTCACGCCCTCGCAGCGGCTCGTCGACGACGCCGTCGTGGTGGTCAGCGAACTCGTCACCAACGCCGTCGTGCACGCCGGCACCGATGTCGAGCTGACCTGCCGGCTGGAGGAGAGCGGCGCGCTCGTCGTCGAGGCCTGCGACCACCACCCCTCCCGGGCCCCGCGCCGGGGCGGCGCCGAAACGCCGTACGAGCCCCCCGACTACGGGCGCGGCCTGCGCCTGGTCGCCACGCTCGCCGAGGCCTGGGGCGTCACCTACCGCACGGGTGTCAAGACGGTCTGGGCGCGCCTGCCCGCCGAGGACCGGCCGGCCGCCGAGGAGCCCGAGGCGCACGCCGCGGCAGGCGGGGCGGCGGCCGCCGACATCCTCGCCCACGAGCCGCCCCCGCTCTCCGCCGCACTCGAGCAGGGAGACCCCCACCGCGCCGAACGCGACCGCGAATGGCTCGGCCACGGCGCCCTGTCCTTCCTCGCCGAGGCCTCCGACCTGCTCGCCGGGCAGCTCGACGAGAACCTCGTCGCCGCGCTCGCCGGACAGCTGCTCGTGCCCCGGCTCGCCGACTGGTGCGCGGTGTGGCTGGAGGACGAGTCGACCGGCCGGTGGGGGCCCGCCCGAGCGGGCGGGCCCGACAGCGGCGGAGCCTGGGGCGACGGGACGGGGGCGCCGGGACCCCGGCTGGCGCGGGTGTGGCACGGCAGCGAGAACCGCAACGAGGAGCTGCGCCGCGCCCTGGAGAAGGACCCGCCGTGCCCCCGGGACGGCTTGCGGTCCGGCCCCGAGCCCTACCCCTGGCCCGGCGAGGCCCTCGGCCCGCACGGCACGGACGGCACCGCGCTGGCGTACCGGCTGATCGCGGGCGGCCGTCCGCTGGGCACGCTGGTGATCGGCCGGTGCGGGCCCCTCGCCTTCCCCGACGAGATCACCGGACTGGTCGAGGACCTCGGCCGCCGGGTGGCACTGGCCATCGGCGCGGCCCGCCAGTACGCCCGCCAGGCCACCATCAGCGCCGTCCTCCAGCGCGGGCTGCTGCCCGGGGCGGTCGCCCAGATCCCCGGAGTGAGCAGCGCGCTCGTCTACGAGCCGTGCGACAAGGGCGGCCCCAGCGGCGACTTCTACGACCTGTTCCCGGCGGGCGACGGCCGCTGGTGCTTCGCGGTGGGCGACGTACAGGGCAAGGGACCGGAGGCCGCCGTGGTGATCGGCCTCGCCCGCCCCTGGCTGCGGCTCCTCGCCCGCGAGGGCTACCGCGTCGCCGACGTCCTCGACCGCCTCAACCAGCTCCTCCTGGACGACGCCACCGAGGCCGCCGACGCCGCCGCCCGCGCCCTGGTCGCCGCCGGCGGCCGCCCCGTCGCCCCCGGCGACGGCCCGCAGACCCGCTTCCTCTCTCTCCTCTACGGCGAGCTCGCCCCCTTCGACGGCGGCGTCCGCTGCACCCTCGCCTCCGCCGGGCACCCCCTGCCGCTGCTCCTCGGACCCGACGGCCGGGTCCGCACGGTCGCGAAGCCACAGACGCTCCTCGGGGTCGTCGAGGACGAGACGTACACCAGCGAGACCTTCGAGCTGCGTCCCGGAGACACCCTGCTGTGCGTCACGGACGGGGTGACCGAGCGGCGCGACGGCTCCCGCCAGTTCGACGACGGCGACGGGCTCGCGCGGGCCCTCGAGGGGTGCGCGGGGCTCGACGCCGAGCAGGTCGCGGAGCGCATCCGCCGGCTGGTGCACGAGTTCGGCGGCGGGGCGCCCGAGGACGACCTGGCGCTGCTGGTGCTCCAGGCGGAGTAGGGCGACCGGCGGAGACGGTCCCGGCGGGCGGGAGGAGACGGTCCGGGCGTGCGGGACAATGGAGGGCATGCCCTCCGCACTCCCCGACGGCGAGCCCGTCCCCGCCGACGGCGCCCTGCCCGCGTCCGCGCTCGCCGGGGCCGCCGACCGCCCCCTCGGCTTCTACCTGCACGTCCCGTACTGCGCGACCCGCTGCGGCTACTGCGACTTCAACACCTACACCGCCACCGAGCTGCGCGGCACCGGCGGCGTGCTCGCCTCCCGCGAGAACTACGCCGACACCCTGACCGACGAGGTCCGCCTGGCCCGCAAGGTGCTCGGCGACGACCCGCGCGAGGTCCGCACGGTGTTCGTCGGGGGCGGTACGCCCACGCTGCTGGCCGCCGACGACCTGGTACGGATGCTGGGGGCGATCCGGGACGAGTTCGGCCTGGCGGCGGACGCGGAGGTCACGACCGAGGCGAACCCGGAGTCGGTGGACCCGGCGTACCTGGCGCGGCTGCGGGAGGGCGGCTTCACCCGGATCTCCCTCGGCATGCAGAGCGCGAAGCGGCACGTGCTGCGCGTGCTCGACCGGACGCACACCCCGGGCCGGCCCGAGGAGCGCGTGGCTCAGGCGCGCGCGGCGGGCTTCGAGCACGTCAACCTGGACCTGATCTACGGCACCCCCGGTGAGTCCGACGACGACTGGCGGGCCTCGCTCGACGCGGCCCTGGGCGCCGGCCCGGACCACATCAGCGCGTACGCGCTGATCGTCGAGGAGGGCACCCAGCTCGCCCGCCGCATCCGCCGGGGCGAGGTCCCGATGACCGACGACGACGTCCACGCCGACCGCTACCTGATCGCGGAGGAGCGGCTGTCGGCGGCCGGCTTCGAGTGGTACGAGGTCTCCAACTGGGCCGGTTCCGAGGCGGGCCGCTGCCTGCACAACGAGCTGTACTGGCGGGGCGCCGACTGGTGGGGCGCGGGACCGGGGGCGCACTCGCACGTGGGGGGCGTCCGCTGGTGGAACGTGAAGCATCCCGGGGCGTACGCGGCGGCGCTGGCGTCGGGCCGCTCGCCGGGCGCCGGGCGGGAGCTGCTGTCCGACGAAGACCGGCGGGTGGAGCGGATCCTGCTGGAGCTGCGGCTGCGGGAGGGGGTGCCGCTGTCCCTGCTGAAGGAGGACGGGCTGGCGGCTTCACGGCGGGCGCTGGGCGACGGGCTGCTGGAGGCGGGGCCGTACGAGGAGGGGCGGGCGGTGCTGACGCTGCGGGGGCGGCTGCTGGCGGACGCGGTGGTGCGGGACTTGGTCGACTGATCACTCCGGCGAGTGAATCCCCCCGGAACGCCGGTTCGGTCCCTAACCTGGTTCGTAGGCTGCCGCCAACAGGACGCGGCGGATGTGGAGGCCACGGAGATGACCGCTGTGGACGAGCGTGGGATGACCAGGTTCTTCGAGGAGTTCGAACCTCCGGAGGGCGTCAAGGTCGAGCTTCTTCGGGGAGAAATCGTGATGATGGCCGCTCCGGATCTGGTGCACAACCGGATTGTGGAGGAGGTGCAGGACCAGATCCCGCGCAAACGCTGGGCACGGCTTCAGACGACGGACGTGGACATCATCAACGAGGCCAGCGAGCCCATTCCGGATCTGGTGGTCATTCAACGCGGCGTCGCCCCGGACTCGGGGCGCCTGCTGCCGTCGCAGTTGATCACGTTGGTGGTCGAGGTGGTCTCCAAGACGAGCGTCGACCGGGACTACGGCGTCAAGCGTTCCGTCTACGCGGCAGGCGAGATCCCCGCTTACCTGATCATCGACCCGATCATGGCACACTGCGTCCTGCTCACGGAGCCCGTAGGCATGGGGGACGAGGCCGACTACCAGGCCCAGAGGATCACCCGATTCGGCGCTGCACTCCCGCTGGAATCACTCGGCGTCGAGCTGGACACCACCGAATTCGGCACCTACAAGGGCGTCAGGCCCCACCGCTACCCGTGACGAAGTCGATCAGCTCCTCCACCCGCCCCAGCAACTCCGGCTCCAGGTCCTTGTAGGAACCCACCCGCGCCAGGATCGCCTGCCACACCGCTCCGGTGTTGTCCGAAGGCCACCCCAGCGCCCGGCACACCCCCGTCTTCCAGTCCTGGCCGTGCGGCACCTGTGGCCAGCCCGGAATCCCCAGGGCCGACGGCTTCACCGCCTCCCAGATGTCGATGTACGGGTGGCCGACCACCAGCGCGTGCTCACTGGTCACCGACTGCGCGATCCGCCACTCCTTCGTGCCCGGGACCAGGTGGTCCACCAGGACACCCAGCCGCGCGTCCGGCCCCGGCCCGAACTCGGCCACGACGGCGGGCAGGTCGTCCACGCCCTCCAGGTACTCCACGACCACGCCCTCGACGCGCAGGTCGTCGCCCCACACCTTCTCGACCAGTTCCGCGTCGTGCCGGCCCTCGACGTAGATGCGCCCGGCACGGGCCACGCGCGCGCGTGCGCCCGGGACGGCGACCGAACCGGAGGCGGTACGGGTGGGACGTACCGGAGCCGACGACGCCGGCCGCACCAGCGTGACCACCCTGCCCTCGAGCAGGAACCCGCCCGGTTCCAGCGGGAACACCCGGTGCTTGCGGAAGCGGTCCTCCAGGGTCACCGTGCCCGCCTCGCAGCGGATCACCGCGCCGCAGAAGCCGGTGCCGGGCTCCTCGACCACCAGACCGGGCTCCGCGGGCACCTCCGGGACGGGCTTGGGTTTCTTCCAGGGAGGGTTCAGATCGGCGGGATACTGGCGCATTCGGATGACGATAGGAGAAGCCGTACCGCCATCAGGGCGACACGCCGAAACGCGCCGCCAGCTCGTCGCGTTGCCGCCGCACGAACGCCGCGTCCACCACCGCTCCGTGACCGGGCACGTACAGCGCGTCCTCGCCGCCGAGGTCGAGCAGCCGGTCGAGGGCGGCCGGCCAGTGGGACGGTACGGCGTCGGGGCCGGCCTGGGGATCGCCGGACTCCTCGACCAGGTCGCCGCAGAACACCACCTCGGGCTCGCCGGGGACCGAGCCGGGAACCAGCACCGCCAGGTCGTGGGCGCTGTGCCCCGGGCCGACGTTGGCCAGCAGCACCTGTCGTCCGTCGCCCAGGTCGAGGGTCCACTCGCCCGAGACCAGGTGGCGGGGCAGAGGGAGGGAGTCCACCGCCTCGTCCGCCTCCGCCACCGGCAGGCCCTGCCGGACGGCGTCCAGGCGGAGCTCCTCGCGCTCGTGCGTGAGCACGGTGTCCATGCCCACCGCCGCGAAGATCTCCGCGCCCGCGAAGGCCGCCGCGCCCAGCACATGGTCGAAATGGGGGTGGGTGAGCGCGAGATGGGTCACACGGCCCCCGGCCAGCTCCTGCGCCTGTGCGCGCAGGCGCGCGCCTTCGGCGAGACTCGACCCGGCGTCCACCACGAGCGCCGTACCCTCGCCGAGGACCAGTCCCGTGGTGCAGTCCCAGCGCGGCAGCCGGCACCGTCCGACCCCCGCGGCCACCCGCTCCCACCCCAGCTCTTCCCAAGCAACCGTCATACCGCGACGCTAGCGGGGAACGGTCCCACCCGGGCGCGGCGGCACGATCCGGCCTTGCCCGGGGTGTACCCCACGGCCGTACACTGGGCCGGGGAATGCTGGCACTCGCGAGCGCAGAGTGCCAGGCGAAGGACCCGAGGACCGCAGGGGACGATGTGCTGGAGGTGCGCGCGGATGCTGAGTGAACGCAGGCTGCAGGTGCTGCGCGCCATCGTCCAGGACTACGTCGGCACCGAGGAGCCCGTCGGCTCGAAAGCGCTCACCGAGCGGCACAGCCTCGGCGTCTCCCCGGCCACCGTCCGCAACGACATGGCGGCCCTGGAGGACGAGGGGTACATCGCCCAGCCGCACACCAGCGCGGGGCGCATCCCCACCGACAAGGGCTACCGGCTCTTCGTCGACAAGCTCGCGGGCGTCAAGCCGATGACCGGCCCCGAGCGGCGGGCGATCCAGAACTTCCTCGACGGCGCCGTCGACCTCGACGACGTCGTGGCCCGCACGGTGCGGCTGCTCGCGCAGCTGACCCGGCAGGTCGCGGTCGTGCAGTACCCCTCGCTGACCCGTTCGACCGTGCGGCACGTGGAGCTGCTCTCGCTCGCCCCGGCGCGCGTGATGCTCGTGCTGATCACGGACACCGGCCGGGTCGAGCAGCGGATGGTCGACTGCCCCGCCCCCTTCGGCGAGGCGTCCCTGGCGGATCTGCGCGCGCGGCTCAACAGCCGGGTCGCGGGCCGCCGGTTCACCGACGTGCCGCGGCTGGTCGAGGACCTCCCGGAGGGCTTCGACCCGGAGGATCGCGGTACGGTCTCCACCGTGCTCTCCACCCTGCTGGAGACACTGGTCGAGGAGAACGAGGAGCGGCTGATGATCGGCGGTACCGCCAATCTCACCCGCTTCGGACATGACTTTCCCCTCACCATCCGGCCGGTGCTCGAGGCGCTCGAGGAGCAGGTCGTCCTGCTCAAGCTGCTGGGCGAGGCCAAGGATTCGGGCATGACCGTGCGCATCGGGCACGAGAACGCCCATGAGGGACTCAACTCCACCTCGGTGGTGTCGGTCGGCTACGGTTCGGGCGGCGAGGCGGTTGCCAAGCTCGGCGTGGTCGGACCGACCCGCATGGACTACCCGGGAACGATGGGAGCGGTACGCGCAGTGGCACGGTACGTCGGACAGATCCTGGCGGAGTCGTAAGTGGCCACGGACTACTACGCCGTTCTCGGCGTGCGCCGCGACGCGTCGCAGGAAGAGATCAAGAAGGCCTTCCGCCGGCTCGCACGCGAGCTGCACCCGGATGTCAATCCTGATCCCAAGACGCAGGAGCGGTTCAAGGAGATCAACGCCGCCTACGAGGTGCTGTCGGACCCGCAGAAGAAGCAGGTCTACGACCTCGGCGGCGACCCGCTCTCGCAGGCCGGCGGCGCCGGCGCGGGCGGCTTCGGGGCGGGTGGCTTCGGCAACTTCTCCGACATCATGGACGCCTTCTTCGGCACCGCGTCCCAGCGCGGCCCGCGTTCGCGGACCCGGCGCGGCCAGGACGCGATGATCCGTATCGAGGTCGAGCTGGACGAGGCGGCCTTCGGCACGACCAAGGACATCCAGGTCGACACGGCGGTCGTCTGCAACACCTGCAACGGCGAGGGCGCCGCGCCGGGTACGACCGCCCAGACGTGTGACATGTGCCGCGGTCGCGGTGAGGTCTCCCAGGTCACCCGGTCCTTCCTGGGCCAGGTCATGACCTCCCGCCCCTGTCCGCAGTGCCAGGGCTTCGGCACGGTGGTACCGACCCCGTGCCCGGAGTGCGCCGGCGACGGCCGGGTGCGCTCCCGCCGCACCCTGACGGTCAAGATCCCCGCCGGTGTCGACAACGGCACCCGCATCCAGCTCGCCGGCGAGGGCGAGGTCGGACCGGGCGGCGGTCCCGCCGGTGACCTGTACGTCGAGATCCACGAACTCCCGCACAGCACCTTCCAACGGCGCGGCGACGACCTGCACTGCACGGTCACCATCCCGATGACCGCGGCCTCCCTCGGCACCAAGGTGCCGCTGGAGACGCTGGACGGCATGGAAGAGGTCGACATCCGCCCGGGCACCCAGTCCGGCCAGTCGATCCCGCTGCACGGCCGGGGCGTCACGCACCTGCGCGGCGGCGGCCGGGGCGACCTCATCGTCCACGTCGAGGTCCAGACCCCGACCAAGCTCGACCCCGAGCAGGAACGGCTCCTGCGCGAACTGGCCAAACTCCGCGGCGAAGAACGCCCACAGGGCCAGTTCCAGCCGGGGCAGCAGGGGTTGTTCTCGCGGTTGAAGGACGCGTTCAACGGGCGGTGAGGTGAGTCCGGGTGAGGGTGCGGCTCGTTCTGCCGGGGGTCCGGGGGTGGTCCCCCGGGTGGGCGGGGTCAGCCGGGGCAGCAAGGGTTGTTCTCGCGGTTGAAGGACGCGTTCAACGGGCGGTGAGGCCCGCGTTTACGGTGCCTGACCGCCGACAATTCCTCTGGCATATGTCAGAGGAAGCCCGGATTCGGACTTGTTCGGAGGACGTGACAACATGCCGTCATGTCCTCCGCACTGACCGATCTCGTTCCTCATCCGATCGTGCAGGCCCCCATGGCCGGCGGGGTCTCCGTCCCGCAGCTCGCCGCCGCCGTGTCGGAGGCGGGCGGTCTGGGGTTCCTCGCCGCCGGGTACAAGACCGCCGACGGCATGTACCAGGAGATCAAGCAGCTGCGGAGCCTGACCGGCCGTCCCTTCGGCGTGAACCTCTTCATGCCGCAGCCGGAACACCCCGATTCCGGTGCCGTGGAGGTCTACGCCCACCAGCTGGCAGGCGAGGCCTCGTGGTACGAGACCGAGCTCGGCGACCCGGACAGCGGCCGGGACGACGGCTACGACGCCAAGCTCGCCGTGCTGCTGGACAACCCGGTCCCGGTGGTCTCGTTCCACTTCGGCGTGCCGAGCCGGGACGCGCTCGACTCGCTGCGCCGCGCCGGAACCCTCACCCTGGTCACCGCGACCACCGCCGAGGAGGCCGTCGCGGTGGAGCGGGCCGGCGCCGACGCGGTCATAGCGCAGGGCGTGGAGGCCGGCGGCCACCAGGGCACCCACCGGGACATCCAGGAGAACGACGGCTCCGGCATCGGCCTCCTCGCACTGATCACCCAGGTCCGCGAGACCGTGGGCATCCCGATCGTCGCCGCCGGCGGCATCATGCGCGGCAGCCAGATCGCCGCGGTCAGGGCGGCCGGCGCGAGCGCGGCCCAGCTGGGCACCGCGTTCCTCGCCACCCCCGAGTCCGGCGCGAAGGCCCCGCACAAGCAGGCGCTGACCAACCCGCTGTACGCCCGCACCGAACTGACCCGCGCGTTCTCCGGCCGCCCGGCCCGCGCACTGGTCAACCGCTTCGTGCGCGAGCACGGCCCGTACGCCCCCGCCGCCTACCCGGAGGTCCACCACCTCACCTCGACGCTGCGCCTGGCCGCCGCCAAGGCCGGTGACGCGCAGGGCATGGCGCTGTGGGCCGGCCAGGGCCACCGGATGGCACGCGAGCTGCCGGCCGGGCAGCTGGTCGAGGTGCTGGCCGCCGAGGCCGAGGCGGCGACGGCGGCGCTGGCCCAGGGCGGTGCCCGGTGACCGCGCCGGTCTTCGTGGTCGACTCCCTGGAGGGCGTCGGCCCCGGCTCGGTCATCGACGTGACGGGCCCCGAAGGGCGGCACGCGGTCTCCGTACGGCGGCTCCAGCCCGGCGAGCACGTGGTGGTCACCGACGGGCGGGGCCGGGGGGCGGCCGGGGTCGTCCGCAGCGCGGCGGGCAAGGACCATCTGGTCGTCGAGCCCTTCGAGTTCCCGGTGGAAGCCGAGCCCAGCCCGCGTATCACCGTCGTCCAGGCCCTGCCCAAGGGCGACCGCGGTGAGCTCGCCGTGGAGACGATGACCGAGACCGGTGTCGACGCGATCGTGCCCTGGGCGGCGTCCCGCTGCATCACCCAGTGGAAGGGCGAGCGCGGCCTGAAGGCGCTCGGCAAGTGGCGCGCCACCGCCCGTGAGGCCGGCAAGCAGTCCCGGCGGCTGCGCTTCCCGGACGTCGCGGACGCGGCGACGAGCAAGCAGGTTGCCCAGCTTCTCGCCAAAGCCGACTTCGCCGCCGTCCTGCACGAGGACCGGGACTACCCCAGCGAGCCGCTGGCCACCGCCCAGCTCCCCGCCGAGGGCGAGATCGTGCTGGTCGTCGGCCCCGAAGGGGGCGTCGCCCCGGAGGAGTTGGCGCTCTTCGGGGAAGCGGGCGCGAAGGCGTACCGGCTCGGGCGTACCGTACTGCGTACATCGACCGCCGGGACCGCGGCGGCGGCCCTGCTCCTGGGCCGTACCGGCCGCTGGTCCTGACCGCTGGGGGAAGACCGTGGAACTCGCCCACGTACGGCTGCTGGTCAGCGACTTCGCCGCCTGCTACCGCTTCTACGCCGAGGTGCTCGGCCTGAAGCCGCAGTCCGGCGCGGCCTCGGGACCGTACGAGAAGTTCAGTCCCGCCACCGGCTCCGCCGGGATCGCGCTGCAGGACCGCTCGATGATGGCCGAGGTCCTGGACGAGCTGGGCGACACCGCGACCGGCCACCGCTCCCTGGTGGTCCTGCGCGTCGACGACCTCGACGCCTACTGCGCGGAGATCACCGGCCGTGGCGCCACCCTCCTGCACGGCCCGGCCCCCATGACCGAGCGCATGCGGGTCGCCCACCTCAAGGACCCGGAGGGCAACGTGGTGGAACTCCAGCAGTGGCTGCTGCTGCGCACCTGACCGGTCCCCGCGCACCGGGACGGCCCGGGGACCTCGACGGGCACCGGAGCGCCACTCGAAGGTGAGGCACCCGAACACTCGAGTGGCCATATGCGCCCTACCGCCCCGCCCGCGGCGGTGGCACGCTGCCCTGCATGGGGGCTTTCAGGCACATGCGCAACCGGCCCCGCCGGACGCGGGCGGCGGCCGTGGCGGGGCTCGCGGCGGTCGCCGTGGGCGGCGTCGTGGCGTGCGAGCCGACCGATCTGAGTTCGGCGTCGGTGGCGTACACGACGGACCGGACCGCGACCGCGGAGCTGAAGCGGCAGCACGTGAACGTGCGGTGGCTCACCTGCACGGGCGGCTACGGAGGCAAGGGCTACACCCCGGGGAAGACACCGTCACCGAGCGAGAGCACCGTCGTCACCGTCGACTGCCGGGGACAGACCGACGACGGACGGAAGATCACCGTCACCGGCAAGGTCACCAAGGCCGTCGACGGGGCGTGCGTGCGCGGCGACCTGACCGCGAAGGTCGGCGGCAAGGAGGTGTTCCACGTGGACGGGCTGGGCAACTGCGACGCCACACCCGGCCCCGCGTACACCCCGCCCGTCACCTACCGGCCCTCGGACGGGCAGCCCCGCCCCACCGTCACCGTCACGGTCACCAGGACCATCTGGTGCAAGGGCGATCCGACCTGCTGGCCCGTCGAGGGCAAGTGATCGGAAACCGGACCCGCGGACGCCGTGCGCTGCGTAGGGTGATCGGGTGACCCAGGGCGCATCCACCACCACAGCGGCAACCTCGGCCTACCTCCGATTCCCGCACGTGCACGGCGGGTTGGTCGCCTTCACCGCGGAGGACGACGTGTGGCTCGCCCCGCTCGACGGCGGGCGGGCCTGGCGGGTCAGCGCCGACAACGTACCGGTGACCCACCCGCGGATCTCCCCCGACGGCACGACGGTCGCCTGGACCTCCACCCGCGACGGCGCCCCCGAGGTGCACACCGCCCCCGTCACGGGCGGCCCGGCCAAGCGGCTGACCCACTGGGGGAGCTGGCGCACCCAGGTGCGCGGCTGGACGCCCGGCGGGCAGGTCCTGGCGCTCAGCACCCAGGGCCAGGCCAGTCTGCGCCGCAGCTGGGCCCGCGCGGTCCCGCTCGACGGCGGACCCGCCGCCACCCTGCCGTACGGGCCCGTCGGGGACGTGGCGTACGGTCCCGCCACGGTGCTGCTGTCCGCGCCGATGGGCCGCGAGGCCGCCTGGTGGAAGCGCTACCGGGGCGGTACGGCGGGCAAGCTGTGGATCGACCGGGACGGTCACGACGGAGAAGGAGCCGGCGAGTTCGTGCGGCTGCACGAGGAACTCGACGGGAACATCGAGTACCCGGTGTGGACGGGGGAGCGCATCGCCTTCCTCTCCGACCACGAGGGCACCGGAGCGCTGTACTCCTCCCTCGCCGACGGCTCCGACCTGCGCCGGCACACCCCTCTCGGGGGCTTCTACGCCCGGCACGCGGCAGGCGACGGCACCCGCGTCGTCTACACCTGTGCCGGTGAGCTGTGGCTCCTGGACGACCTGGACGGCGCCGAGCCGCGGCGGCTCGACATCCGGCTCGGGGGGCCACGCGTGGACCTCCAGCCGTACCCGGTGAACGCCGGCCGCTGGTTCGACTCCGCCGCTCCCGACCACACCGCGCGCGGCAGCGCCGTCGAGGTGCGCGGCGCCGTCCACTGGGTCACCCACCGCTCCGGTCCCGCCCGCGCGCTCGCCGCCCAGCCGGGTGTCCGGGCCCGGCTGCCGCGGGCCTTCCGCGCCGAGGGCGAGGAGTGGGCGGTGTGGGTGACCGACGCCGAGGGCGATGACGCCCTGGAGTTCGCCCCCGCCACCGGACTCGCGCCCGGCGCCACCCCCAGACGGCTCGCCGCCGGCCGGCTCGGCCGGGTCCTGGAGCTCGCCGTGGCCCCCGACGGCAGCCGGGTCGCCGTCGCCGCGCACGACGGACGGCTGCTGCTCGTCGAGCGGGACAGCGGCGAGGTCCGCGAGGTCGACCGCAGCGAGGACGGCGAGGTCTCCGGACTGGCCTTCTCCCCCGACTCGGCCTGGCTCGCCTGGTCCCACCCCGGCCCCCGCCCCCTGTCCCAGCTGCGGCTCGCCCACACCACCGACCTGTCGGTCACCGACGCGACCCCGCTGCGCTTCCAGGACTACGCGCCCGCCTTCACCCTCGACGGCAAGCACCTCGCCTTCCTCTCCACCCGCGCCTTCGACCCGGTCTACGACGAGCACGTCTTCGACCTGGCCTTCGTGGTCGGCTCCCGCCCCTACCTGATCACCCTCGCCGCCACCACCCCCTCGCCGTTCGGCCCGCAGCGGCACGGCCGGCCCTTCGACGCGCCCGACAAGGACGAGACCCCGGACAGCGAGGGCACCCCGACCACCCGGATCGACCTGGAGGGGCTCGCCGACCGGATCGTGCCCTTCCCGGTCGAGGCCGCCCGCTACTCCAACCTGCGCGCCGCCAAGGACGGGGTGCTGTGGCTGCGCCACCCGGTGCGCGGCGTCCTCGGCGCCTCCCGGGCCACCCCCGAGGACCCCGACCCCAAGACCGAACTGGAGCGCTACGACCTCGTCCAGCAGCGCATCGAGCACCTCGCCTCCGACGCCGACCACTTCGAGGTCAGCGGCGACGGCAAACGTGTCCTGCTGTGGACCGACGGCCGGCTCCGGGTCGTCCCCAGCGACCGGCGCGCCTCCACCGACGACGACGGCGACACCTCCGTCACCGTCGACCTCACACGGGTCAGGCAGACCGTCGACCCGGCCGCCGAGTGGCGCCAGATGTACGACGAGACCGGCCGCATCATGCGCGACCACTTCTGGCGGGCCGACCTCGGCGGCGTCGACTGGGACGGCGTCCTCGACCGCTACCGCCCGGTGCTGGACCGCATCGCCACCCGCGACGACCTCGTCGACCTGCTCTGGGAGGTGCACGGCGAACTCGGCACCTCGCACGCGTACGTCACGCCGTACGGCGCCCACGGCGGCGGCCCCCGCCAGGGCCTGCTCGGCGCCGACATCTCCCGCCACGAGGACGGCAGCTGGCGCATCGACCGCGTGCTGCCCGCCGAGACCTCCGACCCCGACGCCCGCGCCCCGCTCGCCGCGCCCGGTGTCGCGGTGCGCGCCGGGGACGCGATCGTCGCCGTGGCCGGGCACCCCGTCGACCCGGTGACCGGCCCCGGCCCGCTGCTCGTCGGTACGGCCGGCAAGGCGGTCGAGCTGACCGTCTCACCGGCCGGCGGCGGCGAGCCCCGGCACGCGGTGGTGATCCCGATCGCCGACGAGGAGCCGCTGCGCTACCACGCCTGGGTCGCCGGCCGGCGCGCCCACGTCCACGAACTCTCCGGCGGCCGGCTCGGCTACCTCCACGTGCCCGACATGCAGGCCCCCGGCTGGGCCCAGATCCACCGCGACCTGCGGGTGGAGGTGGCCCGCGAGGGGCTCGTCGTCGACGTCCGGGAGAACCGCGGCGGCCACACCTCCCAGCTCGTCGTCGAGAAACTGGCCCGGCGGATCGTCGGCTGGGGCCTGCCGCGCGGCCGGCGGCCCTACAGCTACCCGCAGGACGCGCCCCGGGGCCCGGTCGTCCTGGTCGCCAACGAGTTCTCCGGCTCCGACGGCGACATCGTCAACGCGGCGATCAAGGCGCTCGGTATCGGCCCGGTCGTCGGCACGCGCACCTGGGGCGGCGTCATCGGCATCGACAGCCGCTACCACCTGGTCGACGGCACGCTGATCACCCAGCCCAAGTACGCGATGTGGCTGGAGGGTTACGGCTGGGGCGTGGAGAACCACGGCGTCGACCCGGACGTGGAGGTGGTCCAGCGCCCGCAGGACTGGGCCGCCGGCCGTGACGTCCAGCTGGACGAGGCGGTGCGGATGGCGCTGGCCGCGCTGGAGGATAACCCGGCGAAGACCCCGCCGCCCCTGCCGCAACCGGACTGACCCCCGGGGTCGATACGATGCCCCGGTACTGGATCACCGGCGTGAGGAGGCACACGCATGGCAGGGCAAGAGGGCGGCGCGCCGCAGGACGACTGTCTGTTCTGCAAGATCGTCGCGGGGCAGGTCCCGGCGACGATCGTCCGTGAGACCGAGACCACCGTCGCCTTCCGGGACATCAACCCCCAGGCACCCACCCACATCCTGGTGATCCCCAAGGCGCACTACCGGGACGCCGCCGCGCTCGCCGCCGCCGCACCGCAGCTCGCCGCGGACGTCCTCGCCGAGACCCAGGCCGTCGCCGACGAGGAGAAGCTGGAGAGCTACCGCACCGTCTTCAACACCGGCACCGGCGCCGGCCAGACCGTCTGGCACGCCCACGCCCACCTCCTCGGCGGCCGCGGCCTCGAGTGGCCCCCCGGATAGGCAGCCGTGTCCGTACGCGAACTGGTCGTCCTCGGCACCGCCAGCCAGGTCCCGACCCGGCACCGCAACCACAACGGCTATCTGCTGCGCTGGGACGGCGAGGGCATCCTGTTCGACCCCGGCGAGGGCACGCAGCGCCAGATGCTGCGCGCCGGGGTCGCCGCGCACGACCTGAACCGGATCTGCGTCACCCACTTCCACGGCGACCACTCGCTGGGGCTCGCCGGGGTCATCCAGCGCATCAATCTGGACCGGGTCCCGCACCCGGTCACCGCCCACTACCCGCGCTCCGGGCAGCGCTTCTTCGACCGGCTGCGGTACGCGACGGCCTACCGGGAGACGGTCGACCTGACCGAGGCACCGGTCGACGCCGACGGCGACCTCGCGGTGACCGCCTCGTACACCCTCCGGGCGCGCAGGCTCTCCCACCCCGTGGAGTCCTACGGCTACCGGCTCATCGAGCCCGACGGGCGCCGCATGCTGCCCGAGCGGCTCGCCGCGCACGGCATCAAGGGGCCGGACGTGGGCCGCATCCAGCGGGAGGGGACGCTGGGCGGTGTCGCCCTCGAGGACGTCAGCGAGGTGCGGCGCGGGCAGCGGTTCGCGTTCGTCATGGACACCCGGCTGTGCGACGGGGTGCACGCGCTCGCCGAGGGCTGCGACCTGCTGGTCATCGAGTCGACCTTCCTCGACGAGGACCAGGAACTCGCCGACGAGTACGGCCATCTGACGGCCGGTCAGGCAGCGCGCGTGGCCCGGGACGCCGGTGTGCGCCACCTCGTCCTCACCCACTTCAGCCAGCGGTACTCGGAACCGGACGAGTTCGAGCGGCAGGCGCGGGCGGCCGGCTTCGAGGGTGAGCTGACCGTGGCGCACGACCTCCAGCGGGTGCCGGTTCCGAAACGCCGGTAAAACGGCCGTACGATGCTTTGATGCCCCTCCCTAAAGCAGAACTGCACCTCCACATCGAAGGCACCCTCGAACCCGAGCTGGCGTTCCGGCTCGCCGAGCGCAACGGCGTCACCCTGCCGTACGCGGACACCGGCGAGCTGCGCGAGGCGTACCGGTTCGAGGACCTCCAGTCCTTCCTGAACCTGTACTACGAGCTGATGGCCGTCCTGATCGACGAGCAGGACTTCGAGGACCTCGCGAACGCCTACCTCGAGCGCGCCGCCGCCCAGGGCGTGCGGCACGCGGAGATCTTCTTCGACCCGCAGGCGCACCTGGAGCGCGGCGTGCCCATGGGGGTGATCGTCGAGGGGCTGTGGCGGGCGCTGGGCCGCTCCGAGGAGAACCACGGCGTCTCCACCAGGCTCATCATGTGCTTCCTGCGGGACAAGTCCGCCGAATCGGCGCTGCTCACCCTGGAGATGGCCGAGCCCTACCTCGACCGGATCACCGGGGTCGGCCTCGACTCGGCCGAGGTCGGCAACCCGCCGGTGAAGTTCCGCGAGGTGTACGAGGCCGCCGCCGCGCTCGGGCTGCGCCGGGTGGCGCACGCCGGTGAGGAGGGCCCGCCGGAGTACATCACCGAGGCGCTGGACGTGCTCGGCGTGGAGCGCGTCGACCACGGCCTGCGCTGCGTGGAGGACCCGGAGCTGGTCGCCCGGCTGGTCCGCGACCGGATCCCGCTCACCCTGTGCCCCCTGTCCAACGTCCGGCTGCGCGCCGTCGACGTCCTCGCCGCGCACCCGCTGCCCGCCATGCTCGACGCGGGCCTGCTCTGCACGGTCAACTCCGACGACCCCGCCTACTTCGGCGGCTACGCCGGCGACAACTTCCGTGCCGTCCGCGAGGCGCTGGGCCTGACCGACGACCGCCTGCGCGAACTGGCCCGGAACTCCTTCCTGGCGTCCTTCCTGGACGACGACGAGGAGCTCCGGGCCCGTTACCTCGCGGAGGTCGAGGCCTACGAGTTCGGGGACGCCGTGTCGTAGGCCCGGCGGGCCGGGACGGCCGCGGTGTCCACCGGGACCTCCACGACCTCCACCGTCGCGGCGACCGGCAGCGAGCGGCGGGTCGCGCGCAGCGCCACCGCCGTCATCGGCGCCGCGACCAGCAGCAGCCCGACGGCCAGCACCTCGCCCATGACGGGGAAACCCGCCCGCGCGGACAACAGGCTGCCGGCCAGCGGACCCGCCGCCGTGCCCAGTGAGCCGGCGGAGCCGGCCAGGACCGCCCAGCGGCCGCGCGGGTCGAGCGAGGCGGCGAGGCCGATCAGGTACGACAGCACGACCGGGTAGAGCGCGTTCCAGGCGATCTCGCCCGCCGCGAAGGTCGGCAGGTCCCTCGCCGAAGCGCTGAGCGCGATGCAGACGGCGATGAGTGCCGTACCGGCCCCGATCGGCAGGGCCCGGCCGAGTCGCGGCCCGAGCGCACCCGCCCCGACGACCCCGAGCAGCCCGGCGCCGAGCGCGACCGCGAACACCGCGCCCACGGTCACCTCGGTGAGGTGCGCCTGGACCAGGCCGATCCGGCCGCTGACGCCCCACAGGGCGTTCTGGGCGAGGGACCAGCAGGGCATCGCGGCGGCGAGGAGCAGCCCCGAGCGCCGGTGGGGGAGGGGGCCCCGGGCGAGGTGACCGCGGGCGGCGGCGGGCGCGGACAGGCGGCCGGTGAGCGGCCACACCGCGAGCGCGGCGAGCGCGATCGCGGCCAACGGCTGCCCGTGGCCCGCGCCGAGGTGCGGGACCGTCAGGTACACGGCTCCCGCGAGGCCGGAGACCGCGAGCAGGCCGAGCGTGGTGACCCGGTGCGGATCCCTCTGGGCGGCGATCGCGGTGGCGGCGACCGCGGTGACCGTGCCCGAGCCGAACCCGCCGAGGACCGCGCCCGCCACGACGGCCGGTACCGCCCCGGTGAGCGCGGCCCCGCCGTAGCCGAGGACGGCCAGCGCCAGCCCGGCGCGGGCGAGCGCGCGGGCCCCGGTCCGCTCCACCCTGGACGCCAGCAGGAACCCGGCGGTCGCCGAACTCAGCAGCAGCGCACTGCCGACGGCTCCGGCCTCGGTGGCGGTCAGGGGCAGCCCCGCGTCCAGTCTGCCCACGACGGTGGGCAGGAGGTACGGGGCGAGGTAGCCGGCCGCGAAAAGGGCGACGAGGGGCCAGGGTGTGGTGCGGGGGGAGGACACGGGCGTTCCCAGGGCATGCGGAAGGAGCGGCTCAAGAAAGGGGAGTGGGCGCAGGCCGTCGACGGACAGGAACGCGCGAGCAAGTTGTATCAAGCACGCGGTTGCGGATAAAGCGCGGGTTGCGTGATGTGAGTCACGTTCAGTTTGGTGTGGAGCAAGCCGGGTATGAGCGATCGTCCTCCCTGCAGGGTGACGCGTCGTGCGCCGGTTCCGGTTTCTCAGGGTCGGTCAGGGCAGCAGGGAGGTTCCCGTGGTCCGGGCGAAGTGGACTGCCAGGTCTGCCTGGTCCGGGTTGCTGATGCCGTCGCGCTGCAGTGCGGCCAGAGCCGTCCTGCACAGTTCGACGCAGGTCTCGGACAGCGGGGTGGCGACGTTCTGGGAGTGGGCCAGGCCGAGCGCGGTGCTGATGTCCTTGACGGTCAGCGGCAGTGAGAATCCGACGTTCCGCCCTCCGTCGAGGATCTGCGGCTCGACCTTGACCTCGGTGGACTGGTTGCGGCCGGTGGACTGGTTGATGACGCCCAGCATCACCCGCGGGTCCAGCCCGAACCTCTTCCCCACCGTCAGGACTTCGATCGCACCGACCAGTCCGATCGCGGAGAGCAGGTTGTTGAGCGACTTGAGGGCGTGCGCGGAGCCCGCCGGGCCCACGTACGTCACCGAGGTGCCCATCGTCCGCAGAATCGGCAGAGCACGCCGGCAGCCGGTTTCCGTGCCGCCCATCATGATCGTGAGTGTGCCGTCGACCGCCTTGCGGGGACCGCCGGACACCGGGGCGTCGACCACGGTGACGCCCCGGCCGGCCAGGGCGTCGGCATGGGACGCGGTGGCCTCCGGGGAGGACGAGCCCATGTCGATGAGCAGCGTGCCGGGCCTGAGGGCGTGGGCCAGGGAGCCCGGGGCGTCGACATCGCCCAGCACCTTCGCCACGATCGCGCTGTCGGGCAGCATCAGCACGACCACGTCGGCGGCGGCCGCCTCTGCTGTACTGGCCAGTGGCATGGCACCGGTCTCCTCGGCGACACCGCGTACGGCATCGGCATCAACGTCGAAGACCGACAGTGCGGCACCTGACGCGGCGAGGTTGCGCACCATGGGATGTCCCATCGTGCCGAGTCCGATGAAGGCGATCTTGTCCATGGCTGCTTCCTGTGAAGGGTGAAGGGTGCGGGGTGACGGGCGACGGGTGACGGGTGACGGGTGACGGGTGACTGTCCGGCAGGGGGCGCACGCGCTCAGGACCGGCCGGGGACCGGAAAGCCGGAGGCCGGCCCCGGCTCCGCCCGGGGCCTGTCGTGTGGATCACGCCTGGCTCGCGGGGTCTGGCATCGCTCCCCCGCTCTCGGCTTCGCTCGAGCGGGAGGCGGCCCCCACCGCCTGAACGGCGGGGCGGGTACGCCCCCACACAGCTGACCCCGCTCCCCGATCCGGCCTGATCAGAACGGAAGACCCTAGGTGCTCTGGCCGTTCCCGCCCTCGTGTACCCGCACCGTCGGTTCCAGGCCGTCGGCGTCGACGACCTCGCGCCAGGCCTCGAAGCCGGCCTGGAAGGCGACGACGCCGGCCTCGGGCAGCGAGATCTCGATGGCCTCGAGGATCTCTCGAGGGGTCACGCCCAGGTCGAGGGCGACCCGGATGTGGCTCTGGATGTGGCCCTTGGAGGCGCGCATCACCGTGAGACTGACGATGAAGATCAGCTCCTTGGTGCGGTGATCGAGCGTGCGCTGGTCGAGATAGGCGGCCGCCACCAGATCGTTGGCGGCCTGGAGGACGGGGAAGTCCTGCTTGGCCATCACTTTGTGGTAGTCGAGGACGTAGCCGCGTGTGCGGGCCATGTCGTCGATGTAGGCCTGGGCGTCGGTGGACATGATGAACTGCCTTTCCTTGCCGCGGGTCGAGGGTCGGGAATCGGAGCGAGCGGAGAGAGCCGGGCGGCGACGGCCCATCGGCGCGCGGAGCCGGCTGACGGCCGTGTCAGCCGCTCGTGGTGCCGGCGAACGAGGCGACGACGGCCGCGGCGATGGCCGCGCGCTCCGCCATCCCGGAGAGCGAGATGTGCTCGTGTCGTGCGTGGGGTCCGCCGCCGACCGCGCCCATTCCGTCGAGGACCGGGACACCGAGTGCGGCCGCGAAGTTGCCGTCGCTCCCGCCGCCGACGGAGATCTCCCCGAGTTCGATGCCGATGCTCCGTCCGGCGACCGCGGCAAGCTCGTACATCTGTACGGTCAGCGGTCCCCGTTCCATCGGCGGCCGGTTCCACTCCCCGTCGATGGTCAGCCGGGCCCGCCCGTTCGCCGGCTTCAGGTCTGCCAGTGCCGCGTCCACGCGTGCCATCTCGGATGCCGAGGTCACGCGGACGTCGATGTCCGCCTCGGCCGATCCGGCCACCACGTTGGACCGCGTACCGCCCGAGACCACACCGACGTTGACGGTCGTGCCCGCATCGAGGTCGGTGAGGGCGTGCAGGCCGAGGACGGCCCGGGCCAGCTCGTCGACGGCGCTGACGCCCTTCGTGTAGTCGGCGCCGGCATGCGCCTCGACGCCGCTGAGCCGCAGGGTGAAGCGGCCGACACCCTTGCGGGCCGTCTTGATCCGGCCCTGCTCGCTGGGCTCGAAGACGATGACGGCGTCGGCGTCCCGGCAGGCGTCCTCGATGACGGGGCGTGCCGCGGGACTGCCGATCTCCTCGTCTCCCGTGAACAGCAGCCGGATGCGAGGACGGGCCAGCGACGCCTCCTTCAGGGCCCGCAGGGCCCAGACGGACTGGATGAGACCGGCCTTCATGTCGTAGATCCCGGGCCCGGTCGCGTGGTCGCCGTCGATGGCCAGGGGCCAGTCCGCCAGCGTTCCCTTCTCCCACACGGTGTCGTAGTGGCAGACGAAGGTGATCAGCTTCTCGGATTCTCCCGCGTACTCGCTGATCAGGATGTCGCCGTAGCGGCCGCCCGGGGAGCGGTGGCGGCTGTCGGGCTTGCCGAGCATCGCGTCGGACCAGGTCTCGAGCCACTCGAGTGCTTCGTCGAGGAGGGCCTTGTCGGTGCTCGGCGTCTCGAGGTTCACGAGGGTCGTCAGGTCGTTCACGATGCTGTCGTGACGGTCCTTGAGCCAGGCGAACAGGGCCGGCGTGTCGACCGCTGCCACGGCGGTGCCGCCGGGCAGGGCGCTGAGCTTCTCGTGACTCATGGCTGTGCCTTCCTGGCTGTGTCCGCCAGTTCGTCCAGGGTCGATTCGGTCATCGCGCGCACTCCCGTCTCGACCTCGCGCAGCGCCCTCAGGGTGGCGGCGAGGACCGGTACCGGCCGGTTCTGGGCGGCGGCGTGGCGGAGGACGGCGTCGTACTGTGCCGGGACCTCGGTGGCCCGCTTGCGCACCGCGATGTCCCGCCATATCCCGCTGCGGTTCTTCGTGAGCGTGCGCATCCAGGCCACGAGCCGGTCGGTCGCCGCGTCCGCGGCGCGTTCGTCCGCGTCAGGGGCGTAGGCGTCCGGCTCGAAACCGTCGAAGCCCATCAGAGTGATGCCGGCACCGGCGGCGACGGCGCAGACGTCCCGGGCCACGCCGTGCATGACGGGCCGGTGGCGGTCGACGAGGTCCGCCATGGGCGCGTCCGCGAGGGACGTGGCGGTGAGCATCGCTCCGTAGGCGAGCTTGGCCCACAGGTAACCGGAGATGTTGCTCGTGGTCCGTACCGGCCCCCAGCCCGAGAGATCGGCGGCCAGCCGGTCGACCCGGGGGGTCGGGGCGCCGTCGAGCTCACCGAGCACGAGGGCGCCCGCGCCGCCGTCCCGGACGACTCCGGGACGGATCACGTCGGCGTTGAGGTTGACGAAGGCGCCGACGGTCCGCGACCGGCCGAGGACGGTCGCGATGCGGTCCTCGTTGAGGCCGTTCTGCAGGGACACCACCCACCCCGCCTCGTCCAGGCGGGGCTCCAGCCACTCGACCGCACTGCCCGTGGCCTGTGCCTTCACCGCCAGCAGCACCCGGTGGAGGCGGCCGTCGAAGTCGTCGGGATGGACGGCCGGGATGCGCTGCTTCCGCGTCCCGGGGGCGAGTACCAGGCCGTTCGCCGCGATGGCCCCGACGTGCGCGCGGTCCGCGTCGATGATCTGCACGTGGTGTCCCGCGCGCGACAGGTGGAAGGCGAGCGTTCCACCTATCGCGCCGGCACCCACGACGGTGTAGGAGGTCATGCGCTCGCGGCCTGGCGGTCCGCCGCCCACTGCAGCGGTAGCTGGGTGGTGCCGGCGGTGGACCCGCCGTCCACCCGCAGGATCGAGCCCGTGCAGAAGTCGGCTTCCGGACCGGCGATCCAGAACACCGCCCGCGCGATGTCGAGGGGCTTGCCCCGCCGTCGCGCCGGGTTCGGGGACACGAGTTCGGCGTACTCGGGTGTCACCGGGTTGACGGGGCTGTCGACGTCGACGAAGCCGGGGCTCACCGCGTTGACGCGGATGTCGGGGCCGAGTTCCACGGCGGCGGCCCGGGTGAGCATCTCGACGGCCGCCTTGGAGGTGCAGTAGTGGGAGGCACCGGGGCGTGCCCGGGTCGCCGCGCCCGAGCTGATGTTGACGACCGATGCGGGGCGGCCTTCGGACCGTGCGCGCCGGCCCAGCGCGGCCGTGGCGAGCATGGGAGCGCGCACGTTGACCGCCTGCACCCGGTCCCACATGTCGGCCGTCATCTCCAGGAAGGGTGTGGACGGGACGAGCGCGGCGCAGTTCACCAGGACGTCGACGGGGCCGATGCCGTCCCAGGCCTCGTCCACGAAGGAGGCCGACGCGTCGGGATCGGTGAGGTCGGCGACCAGGGTGCTGCCGGACAGCGGGGCGAAGGCCGCCTCCAGGGCGTCCTTGCGGAAGTCCACTCCGGTCACCCGGTCACCGCTGCGCGCGAAGACTTCGGCGATGGCGGTACCTATCTTGCCGGCGGCGCCGGTGACGACCACGTGGCGGTTGCCGGGGGTCATGAGAGCTCCTTGTCCTTGGTTTCGGGCAGAGTGGCGAAGAAGACCGTTCCGATGGCGGCCGCGATGGCCACGTACAACCAGACGAACCCGCTGAGACCGTGGGCGAAGAGGCTGGTCATGATGTAGGGCGCGGTGCCGCCGAAGGCGGCGACGGCGGCGGCGAAGCAGAGTGCCGTGCCCGTGGTGCGCACCTCGACCGGGAAGAGCTCGCTGTAGGCGGCCGCGATGATGGCGGAGTCGCATGCCAGGAGCAGTACGCCGATGAGCTCGATGACCAGGAGCACCCAGAAGTCGGCGCTGAGGAAGTGGAACGCCGGCCAGGGCAGCACCATGAAGCCGACGCTGAACACCAGGAAGAACGGCTTGCGGCCGATACGGTCGGACAGGCGGCCGACGAACGGAAGCGTGACGCAGTAGACCGCCAGGGCGATGCTGTTGGCGAGCAGGGCCTGATCCAGCGGTATGCCCTGGGTGGTGTGGGCGTACACCGGCATGTACGTCAGCCACATGTAGTTGACGACGGTGGCCGGGATGGTGATGCCGAAGGCCCGCAGGGCCGCCTTGGGGTGGTGCCGGAACAGGTCGACGATGGGGTGGGCGCGCTTCTGTCCGGTGGTCTCCTGCGCCTGGGTGAAGTGCTCGGTCTCCGGCACCCCGTTGCGCAGCCAGATTCCGACGAGCCCGAGCACCCCGCCGATGACGAAGGCCAGGCGCCAACCCCAGGAGTCCAGTGCCCCGGCTGAGAAGGTCGCGGTCAGGACGGTGCCCAGGAGCGAGGCGACGAGCAGCCCGGCGCCGGTGGAGACCTGCTGGAACGACCCGATGAACGCGCGCCGGCCGGTGGGGGCCGACTCCACGAGGAAGGTCATGGAGCTGCCGGCTTCACCGCCTGCGGAGAACCCCTGGACGAGCCGGGCGACGACGAGGACGATCGGCGCCGCCACACCGATGGTCTCGTAGCCGGGACACAGGCCGATGACGAACGACGCGCCCGACATCAGCAGGACGGTCAGCGTGAGGATGCGCTTGCGGCCGACACGGTCGGCGAGGACACCGAGCACCGCCCCGCCCACCGGTCGCATCACGAAACCGACGGCGAACACCACGAGCGTGGCCAGGACGCCGGCGATCGGGTCGTCCGAGGGGAAGAAGTGCGGCGCGAACACCGGGGTGAAGGTCGCGAACAGCGCCCAGTCGACGTACTCGACCAGGTTGCCGATCGAGCCGGCGAGGACGCGTCTGCGCTGTGCGGCGGTGAGGCCACGGGTACCGGACACTTCGGGGGTGGCGGTGGCGGGGCTGGTGATCTCGGTCATCGACTGCCTCCTGTGAGTGGACCCTCGACGGCGTTCTCGGTCACGTGGTCCACGACCTGGCCGTGGGTGGCGTACCACACGCCGTCGTGACCGTTGATGTGGCGCAGCAGCTCTTCCAGCGCCCACATCCGGGAGCGGTGCCCGATGACGTGGGGATGGCAGATGAGCTGGAAGACGCCGCCCTCGGCGTAGGCCGCGTCGAATTCGTCGATGAGGATCGTGATCCACTGACGCGGCGGCGTGTACGGGCGCAGGGAGCCGTAGCGGTCCATCGAGAAGTACGGCGCGTCGTCGCGGATCCACTCCATGGGGAGTTCGACGATCCCGCTGGGCTCACCGTTCTCGAGGATCTCGTACGGCCAGTCGTCCGCCATCAGGGAGGAGTCGTAGCGCAGGCCGACCTCTCGGATGATCGACAGCGTCGCCTCGGAGAAGTCGGCACTCGGCGTCCGGATACCGACCGGACGTTGGCCGCTCAGCCGCTCGACGGTGTCCATGCTGCGGTGAGCCAGCTCCCGCTCCTCGGCTTCCGGCAGCAGCAGGTTGCGCTCGTGGATCCAGCCGTGCGCTCCGATCTCGTGGCCGGCCGCCGCATAGGCCTTGATCTCCTGAGGGTGCAGGAGAGCCGACACCGCCGGCATGAAGAAGGTGGCCGGAACATGGTGGCGCTCGAGCAGATCGAGGATCCGGGGAGCACCTGCCCGCGAGCCGAACTCGCCGCGGGCCAGGGAGCCGACGCCCGTGTCACCGTCCCGCAGCGGAATGGTCTCGTGGTCGGGGTCGAAGGAGAGCGCCACCGCGACCTTCGCACCACCGGGCCAGCTCGCCGGAGCGAGCCGGCGTCCCGCACGGATCTTGTTGACATGATTCAGCCAGGTCTCGTCGGACCACTTCCACGGACTGCTCTCACTCATATGTGTTCCTCCGGCGGAGTAGTTGGGGGATCTGCGGCCATCGAGGGGCCGACGTGAGTGAACTGGGAGCGGCGTCAGATGGAGGTTGCTGCCATCCAGCCAACGCAAGTGGCGTTTGATTGCGATGGGGAGAGTTTTGGTGAGGCGCAGACCCACTGTCAATACTCGAGTGACGTTTAATTGCTGGCGGCTCAAGGATGGCGGGAGGCGTGTAAACGTCGCGAGTCGACACGGGTTCGCCCGTGTCACGCGCGGGGGAGTGTGCCGGTCCGCAAGGCCGAAAAACGCCGACCGGCCACCCGCTGTGCGGACGGCCGGAACGAGGAGCGCCCCTGTGGGGAGCGAAGGCGGTAGTTCAGGTGATCGATCAGAGATTGTTGAGCAGGATTATTGAGCAGGGCATGACAAAAATGCACCGGGCTGCTGCCCGGTGGGGAGGAGGCGGGAGCCGTCTCCTCCGGGTGCCGGGCCTCGCTCCGTCGGGCCGCCGGAAGCTACTGGGCCAAGCCGCGTACGGCCTCGGCCACGTGATCCGGCCTGCTGGGGATACCGCCCTCCAGGAGGTCGATCCAGGCGCGCTTCAGCGTGGTCACGTGCGGGGTTATCTCGCTGACGCGCACTCCCTTCAGGCTGCCCAGCACGTCCGCCTCGAAGGCGTACAGCTCGCTGTTGTGCCGCAGGTGCGCGCCGGCGCAGATGTTGAGCCGCCCGGTGGTCACCCAGACGAACTTGACCGAGGGGTGGCCGACCAGCTGCTGGGCGACGTCCTCCAGTGCCCCGCTGTCGACCGAGAGCCAGATGAGGATCTCGGTCGCGAAGCCCAGCAGTGCCGGGTGGATCACCGTCCGGAAGTACACGCACCCTTCGGAGACCAGCCGTTCCAGCCGGCGCGCCGCCGTCGACTCGCTCGTGCCGGCCTCCTGTGCGAGCTGCTTGACGGTCTTCCTGCCGTTCTCGCCGAGCGCCGCCAGGATCGCGAGATCCACGTCGTCGAGGGCCAGCGGTTCCCGCCAGTAGCGCTCGACCGTCGGATCACCGCCCTCGGGACGCAGCAGGGTCACCGACTCCGGCGCGAGCAGGTTCTCCTCCCACGCCCGGGTCGAGTGAAAGGTCCGCATCACGGTCAGCGTCTCCGTGGACGTGACCACATCGGCGCCCGGAAGGTCGCTCGAGAGCAGCCGGGCCAGATTGCGGTGCGCGCCGACGACGAACTCGGCGACGATGTCCGCGGAGCCGGCCAGTGTGGTCGCGTAGCGGACCTGCCGGTGCGCGCGCACCTCGGCACTGAGCCGTTCGCGGAAGGCGGGAGGGCACGTCATCCGCGTCAGCACGGGTACGCCCAGGCCGCAGCGGAGGGTGTCCACGAAGCCGATGACGCGCACCACGCCGGAGTCGCACAGGTGCCGGCCCCGCCGGACCACGGTGGACTCGCTGCTGCCCAGAGCCTTCGCGATGTCCTTCCACTGGGCGCGGCCATTGAGCTGGAGCGCCGCGATGAGCCTGCGGTCGAACTCGTCCAGGATGAGGGAAGACTGCACGGCATGAGTTTTCTTGGGTGATGCGCTCACTGTCAAACCCGGCGCGGCGGAATGTTGCAGAGCGAGGTCACAAGGCCCGGTGGTACTGGGCCGGCCAGCTGACGGTGGGGGCGGTGTCGCGGGCTCGCAGGGGCCAGTAGGGGTCGCGCAGCAGCGCCCGTCCGATGAGCACGGCGTCCGCCGAGTGGGCGATCACGGACTCCGTCTGCTCCGGTTCCGTGATCAGCCCGACCGCCGCCACCGGCAGCCCGGAGGCGGCACGGAGGGGGCGGGCGAACGGCACGTTGTAGAGCGGCTCGGTCATCCGCGGTCCGTCGTGCACCAGGGCGCCGGAGGTCACGTCGAGCATGTCGACACCCAGATCGGCGAGCTCCTTGGAGAAGACCTCGGCCTCGTCGACGGTGATTCCGCCGTCCACCCAGTCGGTGGCGGTCACCCGGACGAGCAGCGGCTTGCTCTCGGGCCATGCCGCCCGCGCGGCGGCGATGGCGCGCAGCGGGAACCTCATCCGGTTCTCCAGGCTGCCGCCGTACCGGTCGGTGCGCGTGTTGGCCAGGGGGGAGAGGAACTGGTGCAGCAGGTAGCCGTGCGCCGCGTGCACCTCGGCGACGTCGTAGCCGGCCTGGTCGGCGAGCCGGGCCGCCCGCGCGAACGCCTCCTCGAGCTCGTCCAGGTCGGCCTCGGTGGCCTCCCGGGGCGTGGTCAGGTCGCTGAACGGGATGGCGGACGGGGCGACCGGAATCCAACCGCCGTCCGCCACGCCGACGGGGCTCTGCTGTCCGCGCTGCTCCCACGGGCGCATGTGCGAGCTCTTGCGGCCCGCGCACTGCAACTGAACGGCGGGTACGGCCCCGTGCTCGCGGATCAGGTCGGTCAGCCGCCGGTGGCCGGCGACCTGTTCCTGCGTGTACAGGCCCAGGTCGGCCGAGGTGGTGCGCTGCCCGGCGGACACGGCGGTCGATTCCACCATGACCAGGCCGGCCCCGCCCACGGCCCGGGAGGCGTAGTGGACCAGATGCCAGTCGGTGGGCACCCCGTCGGGGCCGGCCGAGTACTGGCACATGGGCGACATCCAGATCCTGTTCGGTACGTCGATCTCCCGCAGCCGGATGGCCTCGAAGGCCCTGCTGGTGTCGGTGGTCTGCGTCATCCGTAACCCCTCAGATGCAATTCAACTTCATCGGACGCGTTGACATTGGCATTGTAGGCCACACACACTGCTTCTATGCAAGCATCCGTCACGGACCCCCGGACTTCCGGCTCTGGTCCCCACACGGAGGAGAAAAGGTGGACTCGGTGAAACTCAGGCGTGTGGACGACCAGATCCGGTTCGGTCTCATGTGGTTCAACTCGCAGACCCCCTACGCCACGTCCCGCGTGACGGCGGAAGCCAACCCGGACGTGCTCGACGTCAACGTGCAGATGGAGCTGGCCCGCACGGCGGAGCAGGTGGGCTTCGACTTCCTCTTCTACGCGGACGGCTACATAGGACACGGTGAGGCCAACGCGCGGATCGGACACGGCGAACCGCGCCTCTCCGCTCCCGTCTGGGCCCCGGTGGCCATGATGGCGACCAGCCACATCGGCGTGGCCACCACCTTGCACACGCGATACCTGCCGCCCGCGGTGATCGCCCGGCTCGGCGCCAACCTCGACCGCCTCAGCGGCGGACGCTGGGCCTGGAACATCGTTCCCGGCACCAAGGACGATCCGCTCATCGGCCTCCCGCCGCTCGAACACTCCCAGCGCTACGCCCACGCCGCCGAGGCGGTCCGTGCCGTCAAGGCCATCTGGGACGCCGGTGACGGGGAGGTCGACTTCGAGGGTGAGTTCTACCGGTTCAAGGGGAGCATGATGGGCCCCCGGCCGGTGCAGAAGCCGTACCCCCTCCTCTTCAACGCGGGCGTCTCACCCGCCGGCCAGGATCTCATCGCCTCCGAGTGCGACTACGGCTTCTTCGCCGTCGTCGACGACCTCGACAAGGTGCGGGGCCCCGTCGAGCAGTTGGCCGCCCGCGCCGAGCGCCACGGCCGCGACCCCCTGGAAGTCAATCTCGTGGGCTCCATCGGCATGGTCGTCGGCCGGACCGGCGAGGAGGCGCGGGAACGCCTTGAGTGGATCCGCGACAACCTGGACATGGAAGCGGCGCGCGGCTGGGCGCACTCCTTCCTCGTGCGCAGCAAGACCTACCAGGACACCCACCAGGGAGACGTCGACGAGGTCGCCCGCAGTGTGGGCATCGCCGCGGGCAGCACGGTGCTGGCCGGCACCGCCGAGGAGGTCGCCGAGCAGCTGCTGCACATCCACCGCAGCACCGGGCTCCGAGGATTCCAGATCCTCCCCCTGATGTGGTCGGTGGAGGAGCTCAAGGCCATCGGTGAGGTGTTCCCCCACCTCGCCAAGGCCGGCGTGTGGACCGCGCCGGAAGACCGGGGATGGAGCTGGTGACCACGATGACGACGACGATGACCACCGAGTTCGACCAGCGCACGCTGCGGACCCTGTTCGGACGCTTCCCCTCCGGCATCGTGGCGATCTGCGCGCACGTCGACGGCGAGCCCGTCGGCATGGCGGCCAGCTCCTTCACCTCCGTCTCGCTCGATCCGCCCCTGCTGTCGGTCTGCTTCTCCCACACCTCCTCGACCTGGCCCCGGCTCCGTCGGGCTCCGCGCCTCGGGATCAGCGTCTTCGCCGCGGACCAGGAAGCCCACGTACGGCAGCTCTCGGCCAAGTCGGGCGACCGTTTCCAGGACCTGGACCACCAGCGGACCTCCCAGGGCGCCGTGCTCCTGGCGGGCGCCGCGGCCTGGTTCGAATGCGTGCCTGAGACGGAACTGGAAGGCGGCGACCACGCCGTCGCGCTGCTCAGGGTGGCCGCCGCACGGGCCTTCCCCGACGTCGCGCCGCTCATCTTCCACGACAGCGGCTTCCACGCCATCAGCGCGTCCAGCGCCTGACCGGCACCGCGCTTCCGCACCGTACGGTGAGTCAGGACAACCCCAGGAAAAGGAGGAGTCGATGCGCGCCGCCCAGTTCGACCGACTCGGACCGCCCGAAGTGCTGCACGTGGTCGATGTTGCCGTTCCCGAACCCCGGCCGGACGAGGTCGTGGTGCGTGTCGCGGCCGCCGGCCTCAACCCGGCCGACCTGAGCGTCCGTTCCCGTGTCCGCTCCTACGGCGCACCGATCACGTTTCCCGTACGGCCCGGCTGGGACCTCGCGGGAGAGATCGTCGCCCTGGGGTCCGGCATCAGCGACTGGGCGGTCGGCGACCAGGTGTTCGGCTTGGCCGGATTCCCCGACCCCGCGGGAACCCACGCCGAGTTCGCGGCGGTCCCCGGCAGCCAGCTGGCCCCCCGGCCCGCCGGCCTGAGCGACACGGAATCGGGCGCTCTTCCGCTCGTGGGCCTCACGGTTCTCCAGGCCTACGCGTACGCGGGTGGCATCAAGGCGGGTGAGAGGGTCTTCATCGACGCGGCGGCCGGGGGGGTGGGGCACGTCGCGGTACAGGTGGCGAAGGCATCCGACGCGGTGGTGGTGGGAACGGCGACGCAGGCCAAGCACGACTTCGTCCGTGGACTGGGTGTCGACGAGGCCGTCGACTACACCACCGTGCGGGACCCGTACGCCGCCGCGGGCCCTCTCGACCTGATCCTCAGCAGCCGCTCGTCCGCCTCCATCCAGCAGGCGATCGCGGCGCTGCGCCCCGGAGGCCGGCTGGTCTCCATCGTCGGCGCGGTCGACGAGGAGGCCAGGGCCGCGGCGGCCCGGCACGGTGTCCAGGCCGACAACATGATCGTCCACCCGGACGCGGCCGGACTCCGCGAGCTGGCGTCCCTGGTCGACCGGGGTCTGCTGACCGTCACGGTCGGCCAGGTCTGGAACCTGGAAGACATCCGGAAGGCGCACGAGGCGATGGAATCCGGGCGAGCCGTCGGCAAGATCGCGCTCGTCCCGTAGGGGGGCATCACGCACTCCGGTCCGGCGCCCGGCCCGCGCTAGCGCCAGTCCACCGCCCCGCCCGCCGTGGGCGCCACCGTCTCGATCTTCGCCCTGATCTCCCGCATCACCGCCACGATCCGCTCCTCGTGCCCCGGTGTCAGCCGGGCGACCGGCACCGAGCAGCTGATCGCGTCCTGGGCGGGGGAGTCGTAGCGCAGGGCGAAGCCGAAACCGACGATGCCGACGACGCCCTCCTCGCGGTCGACGGAGTAGCCGCGGGCCCGGGTCTCGGCGAGGTCGGCCGCCAGGGACTCCCGGCCGGTGTGGGAGTTGGGCGTCAGCGCCCGGTAGGGCCCCTCGGGCAGCTCGCCGTCCGGGCGTTCCGCGAGCAGCGCCTTGCCGAGCGCGCCGGCGTGCGCGGGCAGCCGCCGCCCCACCCGGCTGATGGTCCGCAGGTATTCGTGCGACTCGCGCGTCGCCAGGTACGCCACGTCCCGGCCGTCCAGCCGCCCCAGGTGGATGGTTTCGCCGAGCGCGTCGGACGCCTCGTCGAGGAAGGGGCGTGCGGCGCGCACCCGCGGGTCGGAGTCCAGGTAGCCGGTGCCGGTGAGCAGCGCGTGGATGCCGATGCCGTACAGGGATCCCGTGACGTCCGTGCGTACCCAGCCCCTGCCGATGAGGGTCTGCAGCAGCGCGTACATCGAACTGCGCGGCACGCCGAGCTCGTCCGCCAGTTCCTGCAGCCGCGCCGGACGGTCACCGCGTGCGGCGAGCACCTCCAGCAGCTCGACCGTCCGTGCCGCGGACTTCACCTCGCGGACGCCCCCTGTCTCCATGGAGCGATGGTAGGCGGGGTGAGCCGGCCCATTGACGGTCGCCGTTCACCTATCTAATCTCCATCTTCATACATGGATAACGTCTACATGGGGAGATGTTGCGGGTGACGACGACGGCGAACCGGCTGCGGACCGGGATGGCGAACGGGGTGCTGTCCTTCCCGCTGACGAGCTTCCACGCGGACGGCTCCCTCGACCCCGACGGCTTCCGCGCCCATGTCGCGGCCCGGGTCGCCACCGCGCCCGGGGCCGTCTTCCCCGCCTGCGGCACGGGCGAGTTCTTCTCACTGGACGAGGACGAGTACCGCCAGGTCGTCTCGATCGCCGTCCAGGAGGCCGCGGGCCGCGTGCCCGTCGTGGCCGGCGTCGGATACGGCTGGGCGCAGGCCGTGCGGTTCGCGCGCATCGCCGAGGAGGCCGGCGCCGACGCGCTCCTCGTCCTGCCCCACTACCTCGTCGCCGCCCCGCAGACCGGGCTGGCCGCCCAGCTGGAACACATCGCGGCCCGCACCCGGCTGCCGCTCATCGCCTACCAGCGCGGCCAGGTGGCCTTCGGCGTCGACGCCTTCCGGCGGATCACGGCGATTCCCGGCGTCATCGGGCTCAAGGACGGCCACAGCGACCTCGACCGCCTCCAGCGCCTCACCCTGGCCGCCCCCGAGGACTTCCTGTTCTTCAACGGAGCCGCCACCGCCGAGATCCAGGCCCGTGCCTACGCCACCGTCGGGGTCCCCGCCTACTCCTCCGCCGTGCACGCCTTCGCCCCCGAGATCGCCGACGCCTTCTTCACCGCGCTGCGGGACGGCGAGCACGGCACGACCGACAAGCTGCTGCGCGACTTCTACGTCCCGCTCGTCGAACTCCGCGACCGGGTGCCCGGCTACGCCGTGTCGCTGGTGAAGGCGGCGGCCCGGCTGCGCGGCTGCCCGGTGGGTCCCGTGCGCGCCCCGCTCACCGACCCCTCGGCCGCCGACCTGGCCGACCTGAAGACCCTGCTCGCCGCCGGACTCGACCTCGTAGGAGCCACCCTGTGAACCTCGCCATCACGGACGTGCGGCTGACCCCGATCCTGGTCTCCGACCCGCCCCTGCTCAACACGCAGGGCGTGCACCAGCCGTACACGCCCCGGCTCGTCGTGGAGGTCGTGACGGCCGACGGGATCACGGGCGTCGGCGAGACCTACGGCGACACCAAGTACCTGGAACTCGCCCGCCCGTTCGCCGACGCACTGGTCGGCCGGCAGGTCAGCGACCTGGGCGGCCTCTTCACCCTCGCGGACGAGGTGTCCGTCGACGCCTCCCGGGTCTCCGGCCAGGTCGACGTCGGCGGGCTGCGCGGGGTGCAGACCGCCGACAAGCTGCGGCTGTCCGTCGTCTCCGGCTTCGAGGTCGCCTGCCTCGACGCCCTCGGCAAGGCCCTCGGCCTGCCGGTGCACGCGCTGCTCGGCGGGAAGCTGCGTGACACGGTCGAGTACAGCGCGTACCTGTTCTACAAGTGGGCCGCCCATCCCGAAGGGGTCCCGGCGGAGACGGACGACTGGGGCGCCGCCGTCGACCCGGCCGGAGTCGTCGAGCAGGCCCGGAAGTTCAAGGAGCGGTACGGGTTCACCTCCTTCAAGCTCAAGGGCGGTGTCTTCCCGCCCGACGAGGAGATCGCGGCCGTACGGGCGCTGGCCGAGGCGTTCCCCGGGCACCCCCTGCGGCTGGACCCCAACGGCGCCTGGTCCGTGGAGACCTCGCTGAAGGTGGCCGAGGAGCTCGGGGACGTCCTCGAGTACCTGGAGGACCCGGCGCTCGGCACCCCCGCCATGGCCGAGGTGTCCGCCGGGACCGATGTGCCGCTGGCCACCAACATGTGCGTGACGACGTTCGCCGAGATCAAGGAGGCGTTCGCCAAGGACGCCGTCCAGGTCGTCCTGTCCGACCACCACTACTGGGGCGGCCTGCGCAACACCCAGCAGCTCGCCGCGATCTGCCGCACCTTCGGCGTCGGGGTGTCCATGCACTCCAACACCCACCTGGGGATCAGTCTGGCCGCGATGACCCACGTCGCGTCCACCGTCCCGAACCTCCACCACGCCTGCGACTCGCACTACCCCTGGCAGTCGGAGGACGTGCTCACCGAGCGGCTGACCTTCACCGGCGGCCGGGTCACCGTGCCGGACGCACCCGGGCTCGGCGTGGAACTCGACCGGGAGAAGCTGGCGTTCCTGCACCGCCGGTGGGCGCAGGACGACGGCTCGCTGCGGGACCGCGACGACGCCGCGGCGATGCGCGTCGCCGACCCGCGGTGGGTCACGCCGTCCGTGCCGCGCTGGTAACGGGGAGCGGTCGGTCACCCGGCGGCAGGGCACCCGCCGGGTGTGCGAAGTGGTGCACACTGGCCAGATCCGCACCACGTCAGGGAGCGCCATCGTGACCGCGTCCAACGCGTTTGCCGGATTCGCCGGAGAGGAACGGGAGCACCTCGGAGAGGCCCCGCACGCCCACGCCCACGTCGACCCGCTCGCCGCCGTGCGCTCGTCGGCCGACCCGCCCTGGGACGTCTACCTCACCGGCACCGTCTTCCTGGACATCATCTTCACCGGGCTCGACACCGCCCCGGTGCGCGGCACCGAGTCCTGGGCGCGCGGCATGGGGTCGAGCCCCGGCGGCGTCGCCAACATGGCCACGGCGCTGGCCCGGCTGGGCCTGCGGACATCGCTCGCGGCGGCCTTCGGGGACGACCACTACGGGGAGTACTGCTGGGACGCGCTCGAACAGGGCGAGGGCATCGACCTCACCCCCTCCCGCACCGTCCCCGGCTGGCACTCCCCGGTGACCGTCTCCATGGCCTACGAGGGCGAGCGCACGATGGTCTCCCACGGCCACGAACCGCCCCCCGAGGAGCCCGCCCCCGACTGCCCGCCCCGCGCGCGGGCCGCCGTCGCCTCCCTGGTCCCGGGCCGGCGGGCGCACTGGATCGCCCAGGCGGCGAGCGAGGGCACCCGGATCTTCGCCGACGTGGGCTGGGACGACACCGGCGCGTGGGACCTGTCCGGACTGGCCGACCTGGAGCACTGCGAGGCGTTCCTGCCGAACGCCGAGGAAGCGATGCGCTACACGGGCGCCGACTGCCCGCGCGCGGCGGCCCACGCCCTCTCCGCGTACGTACCGGTGGCGGTGGTCACCCTCGGCGCGGAGGGCGCGTACGCGGTGGACCGGCGCACCGGCGAGAGCGCCGAGGTGCCCGCGATCGCCGTCGAGGCCCTCGACCCCACCGGTGCCGGGGACGTCTTCGTCGCCGGTTTCGTCACCGGCACCCTGGCCGGCTGGCCCCTCGCCGACCGCCTCGCCTTCGCGGGCCTGACCGCGGCCCTGTCGGTCCAGGAGTTCGGCGGCTCCCTGTCGGCCCCGGGGTGGGCGGAGATCGGCGCCTGGTGGCGCCAGGTCCAGTCGGCACCCGGCCAGGACCCCGCGGCCCTGCGCCGCTACGCGTTCCTGGCCGGCCTGGCCCCTCGGGAGCCGCTGACGGCGTGGCCGCGGCGCAGGGCGGTGCCGACGATCGGGTTCGGCCGTTCGGCGTGACGGCGGCTCCGGCGCCTTTGCCGGCCTGCCCGGCCCGGCCCGGGTGGCGTGGGCGTCGGCGGCGGTCGGCCGGTTCCGGGCCGCGGGGGGCACGCGCCGGGGTGTGGTGGCAGACCGGGTTCGGTCGTTCGGCGTAACGGCGTCCCGGCGCCTTTGCCGGCCTGCCCGGCCCGCACCGGGCCCCTGCGGCCGGCGTCGCCCGGCCCGTCCGGGACGCCCCCTCTGGCGAAAACCCCTGCGGCGTTGTCAGCCCGCCGTCGTACTCTTGATAACGCGAGGCCGCCCTCAGCTACGCGGCCGTGACGAGGAGGAACCGCAGGCCTTAAGCGCCGGCCCATGACTCAGACACCCACAGCTCACACCCCCGCGCAGGAGCAGGCGAAGGCGCAGATCACCGTCCCCGCCCAGCACCCCATGGTGACCGTACTGGGCTCCGGCGACTCCCTTCTGCGCGTGATCGAGAAGGCCTTCCCGGCGGCCGACATCCACGTCCGGGGCAATGAGATCAGCGCGGTCGGCGACCCGGCGGAAGTCGCCCTCGTCCAGCGCGTGTTCGACGAGATGATGCTGGTGCTCCGCACCGGGCAGCCGATGACGGAGGACGCAGTGGAACGCTCGATCGCCATGCTGAAGGCGAGCGAGGCCGGTACGAACGACGGGCAGGAGACCCCGGCCCAGGTACTGACCCAGAACATCCTGTCCTCGCGCGGCCGCACGATCCGCCCCAAGACGCTGAACCAGAAGCGGTACGTCGACGCCATCGACAAGCACACCATCGTCTTCGGTATCGGCCCCGCCGGCACCGGCAAGACCTACCTGGCCATGGCCAAGGCGGTGCAGGCCCTGCAGTCCAAGCAGGTCAACCGCATCATCCTGACCCGCCCGGCGGTCGAGGCCGGCGAGCGCCTCGGCTTCCTGCCCGGCACGCTCTACGAGAAGATCGACCCCTACCTGCGCCCGCTCTACGACGCGCTGCACGACATGCTCGACCCGGACTCGATCCCGCGGCTGATGGCCGCCGGGACCATCGAGGTCGCGCCGCTCGCCTACATGCGCGGCCGCACCCTCAACGACGCCTTCATCATCCTGGACGAGGCCCAGAACACGAGCCCCGAGCAGATGAAGATGTTCCTCACCCGCCTCGGCTTCGACTCGAAGATCGTGATCACGGGTGACGTGACCCAGGTCGACCTGCCGAACGGCACCAAGTCCGGTCTGCGGCAGGTGCAGGAGATCCTCGAGGGGCTCGACGACGTCCACTTCTCCCGGTTGTCGTCGCAGGATGTCGTACGGCACAAGCTGGTCGGCCGTATCGTCGACGCGTACGAGCAGTACGACAGCAAGCACGGCACGGAGAACGGCGCGCACAAGGGCCAGAACCGGGGCAAGGCCGGGCACAAGGGGAAGTAGAGACCACGCACCACCATGTCGATCGACGTCAACAACGAGTCCGGAACCGAGGTCGACGAGCAGGCGATCCTCGACATCGCCCGCTACGCGCTCGCGCGGATGCGCATCCACCCGCTCTCCGAGCTCTCGGTGATCGTCGTGGACGCCGGCGCCATGGAGCAGCTGCACATCCAGTGGATGGACCTGCCCGGGCCGACCGATGTCATGTCCTTCCCGATGGACGAACTCCGGCCGCCGGGCAAGGACGACGAGGAGCCTCCGCAGGGACTCCTCGGTGACATCGTGCTCTGCCCGGAGGTCGCCGCCAAGCAGGGCGCGGAGGCGCCCACGCAGCACTCCATGGACGAGGAGCTCCAGCTGCTCACCGTCCACGGCGTGCTGCACCTGCTCGGGTACGACCACGAGGAGCCCGACGAGAAGGCCGAGATGTTCGGCCTCCAGGCCGCGATCGTGGACGGCTGGCGCGCCGAGCAGGGCCTGACCGGGCCGTCCCCGGCGCCGACGGTCTCGTAAGCGCGGCCGATGAGTCCTCAGATCGTCCTCGGCGCGATCGCCCTGGTCGTCGTCGCCTGGCTCGCCGCCTGCGCGGAGGCGGGCATCGCGCGGGTCTCCAGCTTCCGGGCGGAGGAGGCGGTGAAGTCCGGGCGGCGCGGCAGCGCCAGGCTCGCCCAGGTCGCCGCCGACCCCACCCGCTACCTCAACGTGGCCCTGCTGGTCCGCGTCGCCTGCGAGATGGCGGCCGCGGCGCTGGTCACGTACGCCTGCCTCCAGGAGGTCCACGGCACCGCCCAGGCCCTGCTCGTCGCGATCGGCGTCATGGTCCTGGTGTCGTACGTCGCGGTCGGCGTCTCCCCGCGCACCATCGGCCGCCAGCACCCGCTGAACACGGCGACGGCGGCGGCGTACGTCCTGCTGCCGCTGGCGCGGATCATGGGCCCGGTCCCGTCCCTGCTGATCCTCATCGGCAACGCGCTCACCCCCGGCAAGGGCTTCCGCCGCGGCCCCTTCGCCTCCGAGGCGGAGCTGCGCGCGCTCGTCGACCTCGCCGAGCAGGAGTCTCTGATCGAGGACGACGAGCGCCGCATGGTGCACTCCGTCTTCGAGCTGGGCGACACCCTGGTGCGCGAGGTCATGGTCCCCCGCACCGACCTGGTCGTCATCGAGCGCTACAAGACCATCCGCCAGGCCCTCACCCTGGCCCTCAGGTCCGGCTTCTCCCGCATCCCGGTCACCGGCGAGAGCGAGGACGACATCGTCGGGATCGTGTACCTGAAGGACCTGGTCCGCAAGACGCACATCAGCCGCGACGCCGAGAACGACCTGGTGTCCACGGCGATGCGGCCCGCGTTCTTCGTGCCCGACACCAAGAACGCCGGCGATCTGCTGCGCGAGATGCAGAAGCAGCGCAACCACGTCGCCGTCGCCATCGACGAGTACGGCGGCACGGCGGGCATCGTCACCATCGAGGACATCCTCGAGGAGATCGTCGGCGAGATCACCGACGAGTACGACCGTGAACTCCCGCCCGTCGAGGAGCTCGGCGACGGCCGCCACCGGGTCACCGCCCGCCTCGACATCACCGACCTCGGCGAGCTCTACGGCCTGGAGGAGTACGACGACGAGGACGTGGAGACCGTCGGCGGCCTGCTGGCCAAGGCGCTGGGCCGGGTGCCCATCGCCGGGGCCTCCGCCGAGGTCGAACTGCCGGACGGGCGCACGCTGCGCCTGACGGCGGAGGCGGCGGCCGGACGGCGGAACAAGATCGTGACGGTGCTGGTGGAGCCGGTGGCCCCCGAGGACCCGCCGGAGGACGAGGAGAAGAAACCCGAGTGACGCCCGAGGAACTGCGTGCCCTCTGCCTGTCGTTCAACGCGGCGGTGGAGGACTTCCCGTTCAACCCGGACATCTCGGTCTTCAAGGTGCTGGGCAAGATGTTCGCGCTGAGCTGGATGGACGACCGGCCCCTGAAGGTCAACCTCAAGTGCGACCCCGAGGACGCGGTCCGGCTGCGCACCGAGCACGAGGGCCTGATCGCCCCCGGCTACCACATGAACAAGCGTCACTGGAACACGGTCACCGTCGACGGCGGGCTCCCGGACCGCCTGATCCGGGAGCTCGTCGAGGACTCGTACGACCTGGTCGTGGCCGGACTGCCGCGCGCCGAACGGCTCCGCCTGGACCGCTGCTGAGTCCGTATGCTCGGGGCATGACCGACAGCAACGCGCTTGACCCCGAGGACCGCAAGATCGTCACCCTGGCCCGTTCCGCGCGGGCCCGCAACGGCGTGCCGGAGGGCGCGGCCGTGCGGGACGAGACGGGGCGTACGTATGTCGCCGGGACCGTGGCCCTCGACTCCCTTCGGCTGAGCGCCCTGCGGACCGCGGTCGCGATGGCGGTGGCGTCCGGGGCGAAGTCGTTGGAGGCGGCGGCGGTGGTGACGGAGGCTGACGCGGTCCCGGCGGAGGACCTCGCGGCCGTGCGGGATCTTGGTGGGGCGGGGACGCCGGTGCTGGTGGCCGGGCCGGACGGTGCGGTCCGGCTGACCGCCTCCGCGGGCTGAGGGCCGGGGCCGAGCGCGTGCCGCGGCGGAGGAACCGCTCGGACGGGACGCGCCCGCCGGCACGGGGCGGCGGGCGCTACGTCGTCTCGGCCGCGCCGGGTTCCCCGCCGATGGATTCCTGGTAGACGTCCGCGTAGGTGGGGGAGTCCTTGACCAGGTCGTCGCAGAACGCGGCGACGTCGTTGCCGATGAGTTCCAGCACGCCCCTGCCCGCGGCGACGCCCTCCTCGAAGAAGTCGACGATTCCGGGGAGCAGGGGCCCGTCGGGCAGGCTGATCGGTCCGACCTTGAACAGGTACTTCTGCATCTCCTCGTAGACGATCCGGTAGTCCGGCGGGAGTGCCTTGACCCGAGCCATGTGCGCCCGCCACTGCTTCTTGCCCTCGATGATGTCCTGGATGCTCACGTCAGCCTCCCAGCCGGCTCAGTTTCCGTGCGACGTTCCTGTTCAGCTGTTCGCGCCACCGGTCGCGATAGGTTCGGGCCCCTTCTCCGCCGGCCAGCGCCGCGCAGAAGCCCCGGATGTCGTCGCCGAGCACCTCGTGGACGCTCTGCCCGTCCGCCGCTGCCACTTCGAGCAGCCCCAGGGCGGCGTCGAGGATCGGCATCAGGTTGCGGCCGGTGAAGTCCCCGTAGGGGGAGAGGTGGGCGATGATCTGCCCCCACGCCGCCCGGTAGTCGTCCGGCAGGGCCTCGGCCCGGTCTTCGAACGCCTTCCATTCCCTGGTGAGATCGCTGCCGGTGACCTTCTCCCAGAAGTTCATCGCCCGCCCTCCTTGAGCCTGTCGATGCGTGATGAGACGTACTGCCACTTCGCCCAGAACGTCGCCAGTTCCTCGCGTCCGGCGTCGTTGAGCGTGTAGAATTTGCGCGGCGGACCGACCCCGGACGGCCGTTTCGTCACCTGGACCAGCCCGTTCCTCTCCAGCCGCAGCAGGATGGTGTACACCGTCCCCTCGACGACGTCGGTGAAGCCGAGCTCGTTCAGCCGACGGGTGATGGCGTACCCGTAGGTTTCCTCGCTGCCGATGATTTCGAGCACGCACCCTTCGAGCGTGCCCTTCAACATCTCCGTCAGATCCTCCATCGCGGTGCTCCTCAGTCCACCGGTACTACGTGCTACCGAGTACCACTATACGGTATCACTGAGTAGTAAGGAGGTGATGCTCTCCGCGGCTCGAGAGCAAGTGCTCCAAGGGATGCACCCCCGGGCCACCCGGATCCCCCTCCGCCTGAACCGCCTCGTCCTCGGATGTCGGACGGGGTGAGGCGTGCGGGGGTGGGTCGGGAAGTGAATAGGCCGGAATTCAACCTTGCAAGCGCTTGTCTCCCGCGCATCAATGAGAACCGTCACCTCCGACGGACCGTCAGATACGGCCGCCGTGCAGTTGACCGCACCCATCTGCCGAGCCGACGGCCCGTCGACGTGCCCTCACAGACGACGGGAAGGGAACCCATGCTCATGAGAGGCAAGCGCGCAACCACGGGTGCGGCAATGCTGGTCGGGGCCCTCGCGGTCACCGGACTGGCCTTCGCGCCCACCGCGGCCGCGGTCACCCCGACATCGGCGACGATCAACGCCAGCTGCGGACTGTTCGGCGGTGGGGCGGCGACGCTCACCGCCACGCAGAGCGGCACCTCGGCCACCATCACCCTCTCGTCCACCGCCATCACGACGCCGCTCGCGCTGGCGCAGGACTCGATCACGTCCAAGCTCACGATGGTGAAGGCGAGCGGTGGCACGACCGTCTTCGCCGGGACGAGGAATCCGGCCATGGCCGCCGGTTCCCCCGTCACGGTCGGCCCGCTCAGCGGCACCGTGGCCTCCGGCGACAGTCTGGAGTTCTACGGCGGTTCGCTGCAGATGACCATCTTCGGGATCACCGTCACCTGTACCTCGACGGCGAAGCAGTCGCCCGGCCCGTTCGTGTTCGACTGATGATCGAGTGAGGGGTCTGTTCCGGATGCCGCAGAAACTGATGATCCGTCAGTTTTCTGCGGCATCTGCATTGACTTCTCACGCCCGCTCCACATCAATGGCCCCCTGTCGGCGCAGACGAGCCGCTGCGCCCGCATCCCTCAGGAGGGGGCAAGCATGGGTCCGACACTCCGAAGACCGCGCCGGCGCCGCTGGGCGTCGCTGCTCGCGGTGACCGTGGTCGCGGTCACCGCGGGCGGGGCGCTGGCCTGCCCGGCCGGCGCGGCGGGCACCGACGTGGACTTCGCGACGCACTGCATCCCGCCCGCCATCGCGGGCCTCCCGCCGATCGACGGCACCACCACCGCGAACATCGCGGTGGACAACACCAGCCCCACGGTCGGCGACACGGTCACCGTGACGTACACCGTGGTCACCCCGGCCGCCAACAACCCCACCGACCTGGCCCTGCCCGCCGACATCATGACCCCGACCGGCAAGGTCACCCTCGGCGGCGCGCAGACGGGCGACGTGACGGTGGCGGGGCCGAAGAAGAACGACCCGGTGCCCGGCAAGGGCGTCTTCCCGTCGTTCTCCATGACCGGCACGTTCAAGGTCACGTCGCCGGGCGCGATCACGCTCTCGCCCGGCGACTACAACATCCACACCAGCTACATCCTGGAGCTGGACACCCCGTGCACGGTGACCGACCCGCCCGCGCCGGTCTCCGAGACCGTCACCGCGACGGACTCCACCCCGGTCAACAACCGTGCCATCACGCTGGGTTCGCCCTCCGGGAACCCCGGCGACAGCGTCACCGTCAACGGCACCGGCTTCACGGCGGGCGCGACCGTCACCCTGGCCGGCCGCTCCGGGAGCGCGCAGACCGGGGACACCGCGACCGTGACCGCCGGCACCGGCGGCTCCTTCAGCGGCTCGCTCGTCGTCAACGACAAGGCGACGACCGGGATCGTCGCGTACGAGGGCTCCTCCTGGAGCGCGGAGAAGGGCGCCGGGCCCGCGGCCTACGTCGTGAACGACACCACGCCCGTGCCCGACGGCAGCCAGAAGCTGACGACGACCGTGAAGGCGGGGACGCTGTCCATGTCCCAGGCCGGGGACGCCGTCTCGCTGTCGGCGGTCGACTTCGGCAAGGGCGGGGCGTCGGCCGGCTCCCTGAACACGGTGACCGTCAAGGACTTCCGCGGCGGTCCCGCGGGCTGGTCCCTGACCGGCAAGGTCACCGACTTCACCGGTCCCGGCGGCAGGATCGACGCCGGAAAGCTCAGCTGGACCCCCGCCTGCGCCACCAAGGCGGGCAGCCCGAGCACCTGCAAGGCCGGCTCGGCGGGCACGGTGGGCACCTCGGGAGCGACCCTGGCGTCGACCTCCGACTCCGCCTTCACCGGCGGTGAGTTCACCGTCGACGCCGGACTGTCCCTGGACGTACCGGCGTTCACGCCCCCGGGCTCGTACTCCGGCGTCCTCACCCTCACGCTCAGCTGAACGGACGCGTCACCTCGCCGGTGGCCGGGCGCCCGACCGCACCGGGACCGCACCCGCCCGACCGCCGACCCGACTCAACGCCGCGGGGGTCCGCACCCATGCGCAAGCCGTACGTCCTCCTCCTGCTCCCCGCCCTGCTCCAGGGGCTGTTCCTGGCCGCCGCGACGGTCCCCGCGCACGCCGCCGACAACGGCAGCTGGTCCGTCTACCCCGTCTCCACCCGCGTCGCCGCACGGCCGTACTTCTACCTCTCCGCCGACCCCGGCCAGACGGTCACCGACAAGGTGGTCGTCGCCAACAAGACCGGCGAGCCCCTGACCTTCCGGCTGTACGCGGCCGACGCCTACAACACCGCCCGCGACGGCGGCTTCGCCGTGCGCACGGCCACGGAGCGGATGCGGGGCGTCGGTGCCTGGGCGCGGCCCGCGAAGTCCCGGATCACCGTCCCCGGCCACACGAAGGTCACCGTCCCCTTCACGCTGCGCGTGCCCGAGGGCGCCGAACCGGGCGACCACCCGGGCGCGATCGTCGCGCTGGACGAACACGTCGCCCAGGGCGCCGGCTCCCTCGCGCTCGGGGTGCGGCGGGCCGTCGGCGCCCGGGTCTACCTGCGGGTCGGCGGGCCCACCCTGCCCGCCGTCGCCGTCGAGAACGTGCGCCTCACCCACCACCAGCCGCTCGTCCCCGGCCTCGGCGACAGCACGGCGACCGTCTCCTACACCCTGCACAACACCGGCAACGTCACCCTCGACCCCAAGGTGGAGCTGAGGGCGCGGGGCGTGTTCGGCCGCACGCTGCTGGCCCGCGACCTGACGAGGATCCCCGCCGAGCTGCTGCCCGGGCAGCGGGTGCGGCTCAGCGAACCCTGGCGGGGCGCGCCCCAGCTCGACTGGGGGGACGTGACCCTGACGGCCAGCGCCACGGGCACCCGCGAGTCGGCGAGCGCCTCCTTCCTCGCGCTGCCCTGGCTGGTGGTGGCGGTGGTGTTCGCCGCCGGGGTGGCGGCCGGGGCCCTGTTCAGAGCGCGTCGGGGCCGCGCTCGCCCGTCCGTACCCGCACGACCGTCTCCACGGGCAGTGCCCACACCTTCCCGTCGCCGATCTTCCCCGTCCGCGCGGCCCTGACGACCGCGTCGATCACGTCGTCGGCGAGGGTGTCCTCGACGACGACCTCGATCCGGACCTTGGGCACCAGGTCGACCCGGTACTCGGCACCGCGGTACACCTCGGTGTGGCCGCGCTGCCGGCCGTACCCGCTGGCCTCGGTCACGGTCAGACCGTGCACGCCGAGCTCCTGGAGGGCGGTCTTGACCTCGTCGAGGCGGTACGGCTTGACGATCGCGGTGATGAGCTTCATGCCTGGGTGTCGACCTTCTTGGCGGTGGGGACGGACTGGGACACCGGGGCGCCGTGGCCCAGGACCCCGTGATCGTAAGCCGTCTCGGCGTGCACCGTAAGGTCCAGGCCGGTGTACTCCTGCTCCTCGCTCGCCCGGAAGCCCATCGCCTTGTCGAGCAGCTTGCCGATGCCGTACGTCGCCCCGAAGGCGTAGAGGGCCACGGCCACCACACCGAGCAGCTGCTTGCCGAGCTGGCCGACGCCGCCACCGTAGAAGAGGCCCTCCGCACCGCCGGTCATCGCCTTCTCGGCGAACAGGCCGATGAGCAGGGTGCCGACGATTCCGCCGACCAGGTGGACGCCGACGACGTCCAGGGAGTCGTCGTAGTCCAGCTTGAACTTCCAGCTCACGGCGTAGCTGCACAGGACGCCGGCGGCGAGGCCGACCACCAGGGCGCCCAGCAGGGAGACGGAACCGCAGGAGGGGGTGATGGCGACCAGACCGGCCACGGCGCCCGAGGCCGCGCCCAGGGTGGTGGGGTGGCCGTCGCGCTTCTGCTCGACGAAGAGCCAGCCGAGCAGGCCGGTGCAGCCGGCGGCGAGGGTGTTGAGGAAGGCCGCGGCGGCCAGGCCGTTCGCGCCGAGCGCGGAGCCCGCGTTGAACCCGAACCAGCCGAACCAGAGCAGGCCGGCGCCGAGCACCACCATGGGCAGGTTGTGCGGCCGCATGGAGTCCTTCTTGAACCCGAGCCGCGGGCCGAGGACCAGGCACAGCGCCAGTCCGGAGGCGCCCGAGGCGATCTCGACCGGCATACCGCCGGCGAAGTCGAGCGCGCCGAGCCCGTCCACGATCCAGCCGCCCGGGCCCCACACCCAGTGCGCGACGGGGACGTATACGAGCAGCGCCCACACGGGGACGAAGACCAGCCACGCGGAGAATTTCGCCCGGTCGGCGATCGCGCCGCTGACCAGGGCGGCGGTGACGATCGCGAAGGTGAGCTGGAAGGTGGCGAAGAGCAGGGTGGGCACGGTTCCCCGGACGCTGCCCGGGCCGAGCCCGGCCATTCCGGCGTGCGCGAGCCCGCCGACGAGCCCGCCGCCGGCGTCGTCCCCGAAGGCCAGCGAGTAGCCGCCGGCCAGCCACACCACCGTCACCAGGGCGATCGAGACGAAGCTCATCATCAGCATGTTGAGGACGCTCTTCGTGCGGACCATGCCGCCGTAGAAGAGGGCGAGGCCCGGGGTCATCAGCAGGACGAGGGCGGTGGCGGCGAGCAGCCAGGCGGTGTCGCCGGTGTCGACGTGCGCTGCGTGTGCTGCGTGTGCTGCCTGCGCTGCGGCGAGGATCACGGGTGTCTCCAACGGTGCGGGGCCTCGTCAGAGGGTCACCGGCGCGCGTTTCCGGTTGCGTACGGGTGTGTTTCCGTGACGTTTCGTTGCGCGCGGGTTTCCGGAACCTCACGGGGAGGGCCGATGGTGCCCGCCGGTGCGGCGGGGCCTTGTGGATCAGGGACAATGAACGCCATGAGCGTGCGTACCCAGTCATCCGAAGAGCCGGGCGAGACCGTCCACCGTGCCGGCTTCGCCTGCTTCGTGGGCCGCCCCAACGCGGGCAAGTCCACCCTTACGAACGCTCTGGTCGGGCAGAAGGTGGCGATCACCGCGAACCAGCCGCAGACGACGCGGCACACGGTACGCGGCATCGTGCACCGGCCCGACGCGCAGCTCATCCTGGTGGACACCCCCGGGCTGCACAAACCACGCACGCTGCTCGGCGAGCGGCTGAACGACGTGGTCCGCACGACCTGGGCCGAGGTCGACGTGATCGGTTTCTGCCTGCCCGCGAACGAGAAGATCGGTCCCGGTGACCGCTTCATCGCCAAGGAGCTGGCCGGGATCCGGAAGACCCCGAAGATCGCCATCGTCACCAAGACCGACCTGGTGGACTCCAAGACCCTCGCCGAGCAGCTGATCGCCATCGACCAGCTGGGCAAGGAGCTGGGCTTCGAATGGGCGCAGATCGTGCCGGTGTCGGCGGTCGGCGACAAGCAGGTGGGTCTGCTGGCCGACCTGCTGGTCCCCCTCCTGCCCGAGGGCCCGGCGCTCTACCCCGAGGGCGACCTCACGGACGAGCCCGAGCAGGTCATGATCGCCGAACTCATCCGCGAGGCGGCGCTGGAGGGCGTCCGCGACGAGCTGCCGCACTCCATCGCGGTGGTCGTGGAGGAGATGCTTCCGCGTGAGGACCGCCCGGCCGACAAGCCCCTCCTCGACATCCACGCCAACGTCTACATCGAACGGCCCAGCCAGAAGGGGATCATCATCGGTCCCAAGGGCAAGCGTCTGAAGGACGTCGGCATCAAGTCCCGCAAGCAGATCGAGGCGCTGCTGGGCACGCCGGTCTTCCTGGACCTGCACGTGAAGGTGGCGAAGGACTGGCAGCGGGATCCGAAGCAGCTGCGCCGACTGGGCTTCTGACCCTCCGACCCCGCCGGAGGACCGCGCCGGCCCCGTGGCCCCCGCTCGGCCCGCCCGGTACTGGCGGTCACTCGACCCCTCTGATCCGGTCCACCAGCACCGCCCCCGCCAGCCCGATCACGGCCGCGACCAGGTACAGCACCCGGTAGCCGCCCAGGTAGGTCACGATCGGCGCGGCGAGGGCGGGGGCCGCGACCTGGGGGAGGGCGTTGGCGACGTTGATCACGCCCAGGTCCTTGCCGCGGTCCAGCGCCTTGGGCAGGACGTCCGTCATCAGCGCGAAGTCGACGGAGGTGAACACGCCGAAGCCGACGCCGAGGACCGCCGCCGCCACGATCGCGCCGGGCCAGGTCTGCCAGCCGGCCAGGACCGCCGTCGCGACCGCCATCAGCACGCCCGACCACACCACGAACGGCTTGCGCCGGCCCACCCGGTCCGACCACACGCCGCCGACCACCACCGTGGCCAGCAGGGTCACCCCGTTCACCGCGGTCAGGACCAGCACGCCCTCGTCGGGGTCGTGGTAGTGCAGGCGGTCGCGCAGGTAGTACAGGAGGTACAGCAGCACCAGCGCGTTGCTGAGGTTGATCAGGAAGCGGGTCAGCCAGGCCCAGCCCAGGTCGGGGTACCGGCGCGGGCTCAGCCAGAAGCCCGCGAGGAAGCCGCGCCAGGACCACGGCGGGCGGTCCTCGACGGCCAGCCGGAGGTCCGCGTAACGCCACACGTACGGCAGCACGCCCACCGCCGTGAACACCGCGCAGGCCGCGTAACCCGCCCCGACGCCCCCGGCGGCCGTCGCCAGTCCCGTCCCGCCGACCACGCCGAGGATCTGCGCCGCCCCCAGCCAGCCGCCGACCGAGCCCCGCTGGAGCCGGGGCACCCGGTCGGGGACCGCCGCCGTGACCGCGGCGAAGGCCGCGTTGAGCGTCAGCTGGACCAGGCACCAGCCCAGCGTCATCGTGGCCATCCGGCCCGCGCCCGCGAGCAGCAGCAGGGACAGCGCGCCGCCCGCCGCCCCGGCCACGATCCACGGCGTGCGGCGGCCCCGGCGGGACGTCGTACGGTCGGACAGCGCGCCGAAGAGCGGGTTCGCCACCAGCGACACCACCGCGCCGGCGCCCGTCACCCACGCCAGCATCGTCTCCTTCGACATGCCGGAGCCGGGCGCGAAGTCCCCCGCCTGCGAGGCGAGCAGGATCTGCAGGGGGCCGTACCAGCCCACCCAGATCGCCCCGTTGGCGAGCGAGAGGGACGCCGTCCAGCCCCGGCCGACTGGTTCGACGGGCTCGGTGAGCGCGCCGGGCGCGCGGACGGTGGTCATCTCTGCGCCCGCAGCAGCTCCCGGTACCAGCCGTACGACGCCTTCGGGGTGCGCTCCAGCGTCGCGTAGTCCACGTGGACCAGCCCGAAGCGGCGCGTGTAGCCCTCCGCCCACTCGAAGTTGTCCAGCAGCGACCAGACGAAGTAGCCGCGCACGTCCACCCCGGCCTCCAGCGCCCGGTGCAGCGCCCGTACGTGGCCGTCCAGGTAGGCGATCCGGTCCTGGTCGTCGACGCCCTCGTAGGAGCAGCCGTTCTCGGTGACGACGACCGGCGGGAGGCGGTCGCCGTAGCGGTCGCGGAAACCCGTCAGCAGCTCCGTCAGTCCCTCCGGGACGACCGGCCAGCCGAAGTCCGTGACCGGGCGGCCCTCGATCTCCCTTACCGAGAAGGGAAGTTCGGCGGGCATGGTGATGCCGCCGAACTCGATCTCGGTGCCCTGCGGGGCGCCGACCCTCGTCGGGGCGTAGTAGTTGACGCCGTACCAGTCGACCGGTTCGGAGATGACCTTCAGGTCCGCGGCGACATCACCGGGCATCAGCTCGCCGAGCCCGGCGGGGTACTCGCCGAGGATCAGCGGGTCCGCGAAGAGCCGGTTCAGCAGCAGGTCGTAGAAGTCCGCCGCCTCGACGTCGGCGCTCTCGGCGGAGGCGGGCCAGGTCGGCCCGTGCGAGTTGGCGATCCCGATGTCGGCCGCGCCCGCCGCGCGCAGCGCCCGTACCGCGAGGCCGTGGGCCAGCAGCTGGTGGTGGGCCACCGGCAGCGCGTCGAACAGGAGCTTCCTGCCGGGCGCGTGGACGCCGAGGGCGTGGCCGAGCAGGGTGTGCTCGGCGGGCTCGTTGAGGGTGATCCATTTCGGCACGCGGTCACCGAGCCGTTCGGCGACCACCGCCACGTGATCGGCGAACCGGGACGCCGTGTCCCGCTCGAGCCAGTCCAGCGCGGCCGGCAGGTCCCAGTGGAAGAGGGTGGGGACGGGCCGTACGCCCGCCGCGCACAGCTCGTCGACCAGACGGTCGTAGAAGTCCAGACCGCCGGGGGAGTTCACCCGGGGCCAGGAGACGGAGAAGCGGTACGCGTCCACGCCCAGCCCGGCCAGGAGGGCCACGTCCTCCCGGTAGCGGTGGTAGTGGTCGCAGGCCACGTCCGCCGTCGAGCCGTCCCTCACCCGTCCCGGCCCGGCCGTGAACGCGTCCCACACGGAGGGCTCGCGCTCGCCCGCGGCTCCCTCGATCTGGTGGGCCGAGGTCGACACGCCCCACAGGAAGCCGGCCGGGAACCGGGGTATCGGGTTGTCTGCATCAGTCGCCATGGGCGTGATCATCCGTACCGCCGGTAACGGAAGTCAACGCCCGGGCGTGAAGTGCCGGTTACGCACCCTCCTTGAGGACGCGCGAGACCAGTTCCCGCTGCTCCGGCGTCAGGCGGGGATCGGCGGCGTACACCGTCGTGCCGTCCACGGTGATCGCGTAGCCGAAGCCGTCCGGCACGCCCGCGGGGGGCGTGCCCCGGCCGTCGGCCAGTGCCTTCTCGGCCAGGGCCCGCCACTCCTGGGCGTCGGGCCGCCCCGAGGTGTCCACCTCGGCGCGGCGCTCGATGCCCGCGAAACCGCCTGTGCGCCTCACCCGAATCCGCATGGGTCCTGTCTAGTACGGATCCGCCCGGAATCACAGCGTCCGCACGCCGACCTCCTCCCACGCCTTCTGCACGGCCTGCAGCTCGTCCCCGGCGCCGTACCGCTCGCGCGCGGCCTTCACGGTCAGGGTGGCGAAGTCCGCGAACAGGGCGTCGGTCCGCAGCTCGCCGCCGGTCAGCACGTCGTACCAGATCTGGCCGGCCTTCTCCCAGGAGTGGCCGCCGAGGGCGGTGGCGGCCAGGTAGAAGGCGTGGTTGGGGATGCCGGAGTTGATGTGGACGCCGCCGTTGTCGCGGCCGGTGCGGACGTAGTCGTCCATGGTCGCGGGCTGCGGGTCCTTGCCGAGGACGTCGTCGTCGTAGGCCGTGCCCGGGGCCTTCATCGAGCGCAGCGCGGTCCCGGTGACGCGCGGGGCGAGCAGCCCGGCGCCGATCAGCCAGTCGGCCTCGGCGGCGGTCTGGCCGAGGCCGTACTGCTTGATCAGGGAGCCGAAGACGTCGGAGAGCGACTCGTTCAGCGCGCCGGACTGGCCGTAGTACTCCAGGTTCGCGGTGTACTGGGTGACGCCGTGGGTCAGTTCGTGGCCGATGACGTCGACCGGGATGGTGAAGTCGAGGAAGATCTCCTCGTCCCCGTCGCCGAAGACCATCTGCTCGCCGTTCCAGAAGGCGTTGTCGTAGTTCTCGCCGAAGTGCACGGTGGCGTCCAGCGGCAGCCCGTTGTCGTCGATGGAGTGGCGGCCGTACGCCTTCAGGTACAGCTCGAAGGTGGCGCCGAGGCCCGCGTAGGCGCGGTTGACGGTGGCGTCGTCGCCGGGGTCGGAGCCCTCCGCGCGGACCTTGTCGCCGGGCAGGTCCTCGGTGTGTCCGGCGTCGTAGACCGTGCGGTGCGGCTGGTCGGCGGCGGCACCGGCGGGCGGGGCGGCGGCGGGTACGCCGAGGACCGTGTTCAGGTGGCGGCGGGTGCGCTGGTAGGCGTCGTGCTCCAGGGAGCGGCGGGCGGGCGCGGAGATCGCCGGGTCCTCGTGCCGGGCGAGCCGGTCGAGGACGTGCGGCGGCACGATGGTGCAGAAGACGGGCTGGAAGCCCCCGTTGGTCGTCATGTCCGGCACCATCGCACTGAGTGACGTCCGTGTCACTACGCGCCACCATGATTGGTGAAATACCCGGACATCCGGCGTAGCGGAGCGTCACGGAGTGGTATGGCGCACTTTTTGTCCGGTTCATTCGCGCGGTCCCGCATACTGGGACGGTCCCGCGTATCCAGCGGGGCTCGGCTAGGCTGCGGAGCATCATGCGTTTCGGGCTGCTTCTCCTTAGCTGCCGCGGCGAGGGCCTGTAGACAAGGCCGACTCCCTCCCCGCGGAGCTTGGTGCTGCGTCGTCGGCCGTCCTTCCGGACACCGGTCACACCGGACTTCTCGAGGAGCCCACGCAATCATGGCGAACCGCCAGCAGCCCACTTCCATGCCGATCCACAAGTACGGCCGGTACGACCAGGTCGACATCCCGGACCGCACCTGGCCGAACAACCGGATCACCGTCGCCCCCCGCTGGCTCTCCACGGATCTGCGCGACGGCAACCAGGCCCTGATCGACCCCATGTCGCCCGAGCGCAAGCGCCGGATGTTCGACCAGCTGGTCAAGATGGGCTACAAGGAGATCGAGGTCGGCTTCCCCGCCTCCGGCCAGACCGACTTCGACTTCGTGCGCTCCATCATCGAGGAAGAGGGCGCGATCCCCGAGGACGTGACGATCTCCGTCCTGACCCAGGCCCGCGAGGACCTGATCGAGCGGACCGTGGAGTCCCTGAAGGGCGCCCGCCGGGCCACCGTCCACCTGTACAACGCCACCGCGCCGGTCTTCCGCCGGGTCGTCTTCCGCGGCTCCAAGGACGACATCAAGCAGATCGCCGTCGACGGCACCCGCCTGGTGATGGAGTACGCCGGGAAGCTGCTGGGCCCGGAGACCGAGTTCGGCTACCAGTACAGCCCGGAGATCTTCACCGACACGGAGCTGGACTTCGCGCTGGAGGTCTGCGAGGCGGTCATGGACGTCTGGCAGCCCGGCCCGGGCCGCGAGATCATCCTCAACCTGCCCGCCACCGTGGAGCGTTCGACGCCGTCCACGCACGCGGACCGCTTCGAGTGGATGCACCGCAACCTGTCCCGCCGCGAGTACGTCTGCCTGTCGGTCCACCCGCACAACGACCGGGGTACGGCCGTCGCCGCCGCCGAGCTGGCCCTGATGGCCGGCGCCGACCGCGTCGAGGGCTGCCTGTTCGGCCAGGGCGAGCGCACCGGCAACGTCGACCTGGTCACCCTGGGCATGAACCTGTTCTCGCAGGGCGTCGACCCGCAGATCGACTTCTCCGACATCGACGAGATCCGTCGTACGTGGGAGTACTGCAACCAGATGGAGGTCCACCCGCGCCACCCGTACGTGGGCGACCTGGTCTACACGTCCTTCTCCGGCTCCCACCAGGACGCCATCAAGAAGGGCTTCGACGCCATGGAGGCCGACGCGGCCGCCAAGGGCGTCACCGTCGACGACATCGAGTGGGCGGTCCCGTACCTGCCGATCGACCCCAAGGACGTCGGCCGCTCCTACGAGGCCGTCATCCGCGTCAACTCCCAGTCCGGCAAGGGCGGCATCGCCTACGTCCTGAAGAACGACCACAAGCTGGACCTGCCCCGCCGGATGCAGATCGAGTTCTCCAAGATCATCCAGGCGAAGACGGACGCCGAGGGCGGCGAGGTCACCGGCTCCGACATCTGGGCGGTCTTCCAGGACGAGTACCTGCCCAACCCCGAGAACCCCTGGGGCCGCATCCAGGTCCGCACCGGCCAGTCGACCACCGACACCGACGGCGTGGACACCCTCACCGTCGAGGCCACGGTCGACGGCGAGGACACCGTCCTGAGCGGTTCCGGCAACGGCCCGATCTCCGCCTTCTTCGACGCGCTGGAGTCCATCGGCGTCGACGTACGCCTGCTGGACTACCAGGAGCACACGATGAGCGAGGGCGCCTCCGCGCAGGCCGCCTCCTACATCGAATGCGCGATCGACGGCAAGGTCCTGTGGGGAATCGGCATCGACGCGAACACGACGCGTGCGTCACTCAAGGCGGTCGTGTCGGCCGTGAACCGCGCGACCCGCTGACCCCCTCCGACCAGCGCTTTCGGTGCCCTGACCACCCTGTGCGGCGGTCAGGGCACCGTCATGTATCGGCCATCTGTTCGTGAAGGTCACGGACAGGTCTCGTACGGGGTACTGACTCCACCTCGACAATGTGGCTAACATCACGCCAGCGCGGCGATGATGCCGCGCCCTTACGGAGGTGCGACGTGCTGCCAGTACGGGGACGAGACGGCCGTGCCACCAGGCTTGTCCGCATCGCGGGTACCCGCGTCGCGTGGACGCCCGTGGGCGACGGTGAATTCTTCTGCCCGGGCTGCGGGGGCGACCGCAATTACGAGCGCCTCACCGGCCGCCGCCGCTTCACCCTCCTCGGCGTGCCCGTGCTGCCGCGCGGGGTGACCGGACCGGTCGTGGAGTGCGCCTCCTGCCGTCACCACTTCGGCACCGAGGTCCTCGACCACCCCACCACCACCCGCTTCTCCGCCATGCTCCGCGACGCCGTGCACACGGTCGCCCTCGCCGTCCTCACGGCGGGCGGCACCTGCGCCCGCGCCTCCCTGGAGACCGCGGTCGGCGGGGTCCGCGCCGCCGGCTTCCAGGACTGCACCGAGGAGCAGCTCGCCGCGCTCGTCGAGGCGCTCCACGCGGACACCGGCCGGGTCTTCGAGCAGCCGGGCGGCGCGAGCCTGGCCATAGAGCTGCACGAGTCCCTCGACCCGCTCGCCCCGCACCTCGCCCCCGCCGGCCGCGAGGCGATCCTCCTCCAAGCCGCCCGCATCGCCCTCGCCGACGGCCCCTACACCCCGGCCGAACGCGACGCCCTGATCACCGTCGGCGCCGCCCTGACCATCCGCGCCGACGACGTGACCCGGCTGCTCGCGGCGGCCCGGACACCGTCGTAGGCCTCCCTGCCCGCGTCAGCCGGATCATGGACGAGCCGGGCGCGCGGGGCCGGGCCCGGCTGGTCGTCGTGGCCTACGAGTCGTGGCCTACGAGTCGTGGCCGACGAGTCGGGACCGGTGACTGCGGGAAACATGACACCGTGACCCCCCTCAGCCGCGTCCTCCTCGCCGCCACCGTGCTCCTCGCCCCGCTCGCCACCACGCGGGCCGCCCACGCCGCACCCGGTTGCGTGTCCTCCGTGCCGTACGTCTCCGGCGAGGGCGGCTACGACACGTACCGCGTCCCGGCCGCGGTCGTCACCCAGAACGGCACCCTGCTGGCCTTCGCCGAAGGCCGCCACGCCGGTGCGGGCGACACCGGTGACATCGATGTCGTCCTGCGCCGCTCCACCGACGGCGGCTGCACCTGGGGCCCGCTGCGGGTGGTCGCCGCCGGGCACGGGGACACCCGGGGCAACCCGGCACCGGTGGTGGACCCGCGCACCGGCACGATCGTGCTGCTGACCTCCTACAACAGCGGTGCCGTGACCGAGGCGCAGATCATGCGCGGCGAGGTCGCCCCCGGGCAGGGCCGCCGGGTGTTCGTGCAGCGCAGCCGGGACGACGGCCGGCACTTCACGCGCCCCCGGGACATCACCGACGAGGTGAAGCCGCGCGGCTGGCGCTGGTACGCGACGGGACCGGGGCACGCGGTGGCGCTCACCCGCGGCCCGCACGCGGGACGGCTGGTGGTCCCCGCCAACCACTCGGCGGCCCCGCCCGCCGGTTCCGCCGACACCGGCCGGGAGGCGAAGTACTACGGCGCCCACGCGCTCTACAGCGACGACGGCGGGCACAGCTGGCGGCTGGGCTTCGTGGACGACTCCTACGACGGCCGGGACAACGCCAACGAGAACACGGCCGCCCAACTCCCCGACGGACGGCTCTACTTCAGCGCCCGCGACCAGAACGGCGCCGACCCCGGCAATCGCCTCGACACCTACTCCAGTGACGGCGGGCAGACCCTCGACCGGCCCTACGCCGTCCAGCCGGCGCTGGACGACGTGCCGGTGGTCCAGGGCAGCGTGCTCCAACTGCGCGGGCCCGGGGCCCCGTTGCTGTTCTCGGCGCCGTCCGTGCCCACTGCCCGCCGCGCCATGGCGATCTGGCGCAGCACGGATGACGGGGCGACCTTCACCAGGGCGCTGACCCTGTCCGACCGGCCGGCCGCCTACTCCGACCTCGTGCAGCTCGATGACGGCACCGCCCGGGCCGTCGGAATCCTGTACGAGACGGGCACGACGGGACCGTACGAGACCATCGAGTTCCGCCGGCTGGACCTCTCCCGGCCGTCCTAGAGCAGACCCGCCGCCGCCAGGAACTTCCCCACCTGCTCGACCTCCTCCGCCGACAGCGGGATCTGCGGCTCGGCGGTCAGCGGGCAGTCGATCACGCCCCGCAGGTGCAGTGCCGCCTTGAAGGCGCCGATGGCCGACGAGTTCCCGCCCATCCGCGCCGGGTCGCCGACGCCCACCATCCGGTACAGGGCGCACAGCCGTTCCTGCTCGGCCCGGGCGGCGTCCCGGTCACCCGCCCGGCACAGCTCGTCGAGGCGGACGTAGCCGTGCGGGTCGACGTTGGCGAGGCCGGGCACGGCCCCGTCGGCGCCCAGGGCGAGGGCGGCGTCGACGATCAGCTCGGAGCCGGTGAGCACACTGAAGCCGCTGATGCCCCGGCCGCCGGTGACGACCTGCCGGAACCCGCCCAGGTCACCGCTGGAGTCCTTCAGCCCGGCCAGCACGCCGTCGGCGGCCAGCTCCAGCACGAGCTCGGCGGGCAGTTCGGTGTGCACGGCCGTCGGGATGTCGTACGCGAACACCGGGACCGGGCAGACGGCGGCGATCCGGCGGTAGTGGCGGGCGATCTCCGCCGGATGGGTGCGGGTGTAGAAGGGGGCGGTGACGACGACGGCACGGGCGCCGGCCGTGGTGACCTTGCGGACGTCGTCCAGCACCCGGGGCGTGGTCATCTCGATCGCCCCGGCCAGCACCGGGAGCTGACCGCCGACGTGGCCCACGACCGCCTCCACCACCAGCCTGCGCTGGAGGTCCGTGAGGAACGCCGCCTCGGAGGTCGAGCCGAGCACGAACAGGCCGTGCACCCCGGCCGCCACCAGATGGTCGACCAGCCTGAGGAGCGAGGGGACGTCCACCTCGCCGTCCGGTGTCAGGGGCGTGCACACGGGCGGTACGACACCGCAGAGCGGGGCGGGCAGGGTCATGAGGGCTCCCTGGTCTGGTTCTGGGGTACGAGATCGCGGGTCGGACGGTCCTCCTCCACAGGATGGTGGCAGCGGTAGCGGTGCCCGGGGTCCGACGCGGCCGAGAATTCCGGCATCCGGGCCGCGCACGCCTCGTCCGCCTTCCAGCAGCGGGTGCGGAACGGGCAGCCGCTCGGCGGCCGGGTGGCCGACGGCACCGGCCCGGTCAGCGGGATCGGGTCGATCGGGTCCAGCAGGCCCGGCGTCGCGGAGAACAGGGCGCGGGTGTACGGGTGGCGGGAGCGGTCGGTGACCCGGCCGGCCGGGGTCTCCTCGACGATCCGGCCCAGGTACATGGTGATCACGCGGTCGCTCATCCGCCGTACCGTCTGGATGTCGTGCGAGACGAAGACCATGGCCAGGCCCAGGCGTTCCCTCAGGTCGAGCAGCAGGTTGAGGATCTGGGCGCGCACCGACACGTCCAGCGCGCTGGTCGGTTCGTCCGCCACCACCAGCTCGGGGTCCAGGGCGAGTGCCCGCGCGATGGCCACCCGCTGCCGCTGCCCGCCCGAGAGCCGGCCCGGCAGCGCGTCGGCGAGGGCTCCGGGGAGGCCCACCAGGGACATCAGCTCCCGCACCCGCTCCTCCCGCTGTGCCTTCGTCCCCCGGTGGTGCACGTCCAGCGGGTCGCGCAGGATCCTGCCGACCGGCAGCCGGCGGTTCAGCGCCGTGGACGGGTCCTGGAACACCATGCCCGTCCCCGCCCCGACGGCGGCCCGGCGCTCGCCGGCGGACATGGACCACAGGTCGCGGCCGTGGAAGGACACCGTCCCGGAGGCCGGCCGCTCGATCCCCATCAGCACCTTCGCCAGCGTCGACTTCCCGCACCCCGACTCGCCGACCACCCCCACCGTCTCACCCGGGGCCACGGTCAGATCGGCGCCGGTCAGGGCGTACACCCGGTCCCGGCTGAACAGACCCCCGCTGCGGGCCCGGTGGACGACGTGGACGTCCGCCAGCTCCACGACGGCGTTCACGTCACCGCCCCGCTTTCCGGGCGTCGCGTGCCGTCCGTGCCGTCCGTGACGTCCGGCGAGGCCGGACCGACCGCCGGGTGGTGGCAGGCCGCCCGGTGCGTGGGGGTGCCCAGCAGGCCGGGGACGGTCGTGCGGCAGAGCCCGGTCGCCAGCGCGCAGCGGTCGGCGAAACGGCAGCCCGCCGGGAAGTCGCCGGGGGACGGTACGACCCCCTTGATCTGCGTCATGCGTGCCTCGGCCGACTCCAGTGAGAGCACGCTGCCGAGCAGCCCGCGCGTGTAGTGGTGGGCCGGTGCCGCCACCAGGTCGGCGGTCACGCCCGTCTCCACGATCTGCCCGCCGTACATCACCGCCACCCGGTCGGTGACGTCCGCGACCAGTGCCAGGTCGTGCGAGACCAGGACCAGCGCGAAGCCCAGCTCCTCGCGCAGCCGCAGCAGCAGCTCCATGACCTGGGCCTGCACGGTGACGTCCAGGGCGGTGGTCGGCTCGTCGGCCACGATCAGGGCGGGGTCGCGGGAGAGGGCCATGGCGATCAGGACGCGCTGGCGCTGGCCGCCGGAGAGCTCGTGCGGATAGCTGCGCAGGGTGCGGCCGGGGTCGAGGCCGACCAGGGCCAGCAGCTCCTGCGGGCCGCGCCGGCCGCCGCGCCGCACGAGCTGCTTCAGCTGGGCGCGGACGGTCATCGCCGGGTTCAGCGAGGACAGGGCGTCCTGGTGGACCATCGCCATCTCGTGGCCGAGCAGCCGCCGCCGTGCCCGCAGCGGCTCGGCGAGCAGGTCCCGCTGCCGAAAGCGCACGTGGCCGCGCACCCGGGCGCCGGGGGGCTGGAGCCCCATGACGGTGAGCGCGGTCAGCGACTTGCCGCAGCCCGACTCGCCGACCAGCCCCAGCACCTCGCCGGGACGCACCTCGAAGCTGACACCGGCCACGACGTCCACACCCCGGTGCCGCCCGGGGAAGCCGATGGCGAGGTCCTCCACCGAGAGGACCGGCGGGCCGCCGGGGACGGGCCGGGCCCGTGCGCGCAGCCGCCGGGCGGCGTCGGCCAGGCCGGGCAGCGGGAGCACCTCGCCGGTGCCGGTGCCCACATTGGCGTCGGCGTCGGCGTGCGGTGTCCGAGGACGGTCCCCGGGTGCCTCCACCTCCCGGGACGACGGCCCGGCCCAGGCGTCCGACACGCCCTCGGACAGGACGTTCAGCGCCAGCACGGTGAGCAGCATCAGCAGCCCCGGGAACACGGTCGCCCACCAGCCGCCGGTCAGCACCATGTTCTTGCCGTCCGCGATGACGCTGCCCCAGGACGGGTCCGGGGGCCTGACGCCCGCGCCGACGAAGGACAGCGACGCCTCGAAGACGATGGCCTCGGCCACCTGCACCGTGCAGAACACCAGCACCGGAGCGGCACAGTTGACGGCCACGTGCCGCAGCACGATGTGCGGCGTCCGGGCGCCGATCACCCGTTCCGCCGTCACATAGTCCTCGCCGTACTGATCGAGGACGTTGGCCCGGACCACCCGGGCCACCGGCGGGGTGAACAGGAAGGCGATCGCGCAGATCAGCACGGTGATCCCGCCGCCGAACACGGCCACCAGGACGGCGGCCAGCGCGATGCCCGGGAACGCCATCACCACGTCCAGGCAGCGCATCAGCGTCTCGTCGACCCCCTTCCGGGAGGTCGCCGCCACCGCCCCGATCAGCGCCCCCGCCACCAGGGCCAGCCCGGTCGCGCCCAGCCCGATCGCCAGCGACCAGCGGGCCCCGTACATCAGCCGGCTGAGGATGTCCCGGCCGAGGCTGTCCTGGCCCATCCAGTGCGCGGCGGACGGGTGCCCGGTGCCGCCGGCCGGGGGCTGCTGGTCGAGCGGGTCGTCCGGGGCGAGGACCGGGGCCAGCAGTGCCGTCAGTACGACGACCGCCAGGAAGCAGACGGCCGCCTTCGACAGCGGGGGCAGCCGCCGCCATCCGCGCGGCCGGACGCCGGGCCGGGAGAGCCGCTCGGTGAGGCTCGCGCGCGTGACCATCAGGCGGCCCGCAGCCGTGGGTTGACGAGCAGGTGAAGGAGGTCGATCACCAGGTTGACCACGACGAACCCGGTCGCCGTGGTCAGCACGACCCCCTGGACGACCGCCGGGTCACCGTTCTGCACCGCGTCGATCATCAGCTTGCCCATGCCCGGCAGCGAGAAGATCGTCTCGATGACCACCGCGCCGCCCAGCAGATAGCCGACCCGCAGACCGAGCACGGTGAGCGGGTTGATCAGGGCGTTCCGCAGGACGTTCCGCCCGATCACCACCCTCGGCGGCAGCCCGCTGCCGATCGCGGTCCGTACGTAGTCCTTGTCCAGCTCCTCCACCACGGCCGTCCGCACGATCCGGGTCAGCTGCGCGGCGACCGGCAGCGACAGCGCGAACGCCGGCAGGGTCATCGTCCGCAGCCAGCCGGTGACGGAGTCGGCCGCGTTGACGTAGCCGCCGGTCGGGAACCAGCCCCGGTCCACCGCCAGGTACTGGATCATCAGCAGCGCCAGCCAGAAGCCGGGCGCGGCGACCCCGGTCAGGGACACCACCCGGATGACCTGGTCGGGCAGCCGGTCCCGGTGGATCGCCGCGGTCACCCCGCCGGCCAGCGACAGCACCACCGCGATGGCGAGGCCGAGGAAGGTCAGCTGGAGGGTGAGCGGCAGCGCGGTGGCGACCTGGTCGGCGACCGGCGCCCGGGTCAGCGCGCTGGTGCCGAGGTCGCCGTGGAGCAGGTCGCCGACGAAGTGGACGTAGCGGACCGGCAGCGGGTCGAGCAGGCCGTTGCGCTCGCGGAAGTCGTGCAGCTGCCGGGGTGTCGGGTTGGCGCCCTGGAAGAACGCGGACGCCGGGTCGACGTCCGAGAACCGCATCACCAGGAACACGAACAGCACGATGCCCAGCATCAGCGGCACGAGCAGGGCGACACGGCGGAGCAGGATCCGTACGACGGCCGTCATGCCGTCAGGCCCACTTGGCCTGGAGCAGGTTGACCCCCGGGTACGGCTGGGCCCTTGTCCCGGTCAGTTTCCGCGGGTCCCAGGCCGTCATCAGCTCGTTGTGGACGACCGGGTAGAGCACGGCCTGCTCGGCGACGACGTCGATGTAGTCCTGGATCATCGCCTTCTTCTTCTCCGGGTCCGGCTCCCGGGTCGCCCGGTCCATGTCCTGGAAGAGCCGCTTGGCTACGGGGTCGTCGGCCCACCGGGTGTACCGCATCCACAGATTCTCGGGGCCGTGGTTGTAGCGCATGATCAGGTCCGCGTCGAGGCCGAACTGGTTCGGGTTCGAGGCCGCGGCCACGACCTGGTAGTCCTGCTTCTGGTCCAGCTTGGTGAAGACGGCGGTGGTCTCCTGCGGGGACAGGGTGGTCTCGACGCCGATCGCGTCCCACGAGGCCTTGACGGTCGGCAGGCAGTCCACGATCCAGCTGACGTTGACGGCGAGCACGTCCACCTTCAGACCTCTCACGCCGGCGGCCTTCAGCAGCGCCTTCGCCCGGTCGGGGTCGTGGTCGTAGACGGTCTTCGCCCGCCGGTAGGCCGGGTTGCCCTCGTCGAGGAAGGACGAGGACGGCTTCCCGTGTCCCTTCAGGGCCACCTCCACGATCTTGCCGGTGTCGATGGCGTAGTGGAGCGCCTGGCGTACCCGCACGTCGTCGAAGGGCTTGTGCCGGGTGTTGAACATCAGGAACAGGTTGTTCATCCCGGCCCCGCCCGCGACCGACAGCCCGCCCTGCCTCAGGCTCGCGATGTTCGCGTACGGGATGTTGTCGGCGATCTGCGCGCCCGCGCTCGCCCCGGAGATCTTCGCCACCCGGGATGCCGCGTCCACGATCGTCAGCCAGTTCATCCTCTTGAACGCCGGTCTGCGCGGCCCGTTGTAGCCGTCGAACGCCTCGAAGGTCGTGTTGGACTTCGGGTGGTGCGCGGTCTGCCGGTACGGCCCCGAGCCGATCGCCTTGCCCCTGACCGCCTCGTCCCAGGCGCCGGGCCGGGAGAACACGTGCTTCGGCATGATCTTGGCCAAGGTGAGCCGGGAGACGCCCTCCGGGAACGGGAACCGCAGCACGAGCTCCACGGTCCGCGCGTCGACCTTCCGGACCTCCTTCAGCCAGCTCGCGAAGAACCCCTTGGCGAGGGTCTGCGTCCCCGGGTCCAGGATCCGGTCGAAGACGAAGACGACGTCGTCGGCGGTGACCGGCTTCCCGTCGTGGAAGGTCGCCCCCGCCCGCAGCGTGAACCTCCAGGACGTGCTGTCCGGGTTCCCGGGCACCTCGGTGGCGAGCGCCGGGTACGGCTCGCGCGTGATGGGGTCCGTGTCCAGCAGCCCCTCGTAGATGTGGTTGTTGGCGGCCATGGCGAACGCGGACGCCGTCTGCGTCGGGTCCCAGCTGCCGTCGTTGCCGTAGCCGATCACCGCGGTCAGCGTGCGGTCGGCGCCGCCCCCGCCGCCGGTGTCGTTCGTCGACTCCGGACCGGACGAGCAGGACGTCAGCGCCGCCGACGAGGCGGCGAGGGCGGCGGCCGCGCCCAGCGCGCCGGTGTACTTCAGGAACGACCGGCGGTGCACCGCCGGCATGTCGTGGGTCACGTCGCGCACGGGTCCTCCAGCGGGGGAGATACGACGTCCTACGTCCGGTCGGTCAGCGTGACCATATGAGGGCCCGCGGGGGCGGTCAAGGGAGCACACACGAATGGCGTAGCCGCCAGAGGTCGGACCAATGGCGCCCGGGAGTACGGGAGTTGACGCAGGCAGGCGAGGAGGGGGCGCGGGGAAGAGGCTCGGACGGCCACGTTCCACCGGGTGCTGGGGGTCACACCGAGGGGATGCTTCCCGGCCCCGGCCCCGCCCGGTCGCCGTGAGGGAGAATGAACCCCATGAGTCTGTTCCGTGACGACGGCGTCGTGCTGCGCACCCAGAAGCTGGGTGAGGCGGACCGCATCATCACGTTGCTCACGCGGGGGCACGGGCGGGTGCGGGCGGTGGCCCGTGGGGTGCGGCGGACCAAGTCGAAGTTCGGGGCGCGGCTCGAGCCCTTCTCACACGTGGACGTGCAGTTCTTCGCGCGGGGAAGTGAACTGGTGGGCCGCGGGCTGCCGCTGTGCACGCAGAGTGAGACCATCGCGCCCTACGGCGGCGGGATCGTCAGCGACTACGCCCGCTACACCGCCGGGACGGCCATGCTGGAGACCGCCGAGCGGTTCACCGACCACGAGGGCGAGCCGGCCGTGCAGCAGTACCTGCTGCTCGTCGGTGCCCTGCGGACGCTGGCCCGTGGCGAGCACGCGCCGCACCTCGTGCTCGACGCCTTCCTGCTGCGTTCGCTCGCCGTCAACGGGTACGCCCCGAGCTTCGGCGACTGCGCGAAGTGCGGGATGCCCGGGCCGAACCGGTTCTTCTCGGTGGCCTCGGGTGGTTCCCTGTGCGTGGACTGCCGGGTGCCCGGCAGTGTCGTACCGTCGCCGGCGACCCTCGAACTGCTCGGTGCACTCCTTACGGGAGACTGGGAGACCGCGGACGCGTGCGAGCCGCGGTACGTCCGGGAGGGCAGCGGGCTGGTGTCCGCCTACCTGCACTGGCATATGGAGCGCGGGCTGCGCTCCCTTCGGTACGTGGAAAAGTCCTAGCAGCAAGCACGAGGAGACGAGAAGCACATGGTCGTACGCGGGATCCTGGGGCGCCAGCGCCGCGAGTACAGGACGCCCGAGCCCCACCCGTCCGGCGCTCGCGCGCCCAAGCTCCCCGGTGAGCTCGTCCCGAACCATGTGGCGATCGTCATGGACGGCAACGGCCGCTGGGCCAAGGAGCGCGGGCTGCCGAGGACGGAGGGGCACAAGGTCGGGGCCGAGCGCGTGCTGGACGTGCTCCAGGGCGCGATCGAGGTCGGCGTGGGCAGCATCTCCCTGTACGCCTTCTCCACCGAGAACTGGAAGCGCTCGCCGGACGAGGTCCGCTTCCTGATGAACTTCAACCGCGACTTCATCCGCAAGACCCGCGACCAGCTCGACGCGCTGGGCATCCGGGTGCGCTGGGTGGGGCGGATGCCCAAGCTGTGGAAGTCGGTCGCCAAGGAGCTTCAGATCGCGCAGGAGCAGACCAAGGACAACGACCGGCTCACCCTGTACTTCTGCATGAACTACGGCGGCCGGGCCGAACTCGCGGACGCGGCGAAGGCACTGGCGGAGGACGTCAGGGCGGGCCGCCTCGACCCGGACAAGGTCAGCGAGAAGACCATCCAGAAGTACCTCTACTACCCGGACATGCCGGACGTGGACCTGTTCCTGCGGCCCAGCGGTGAGCAGCGCACCTCCAACTACCTGCTCTGGCAGAGCGCGTACGCCGAGATGGTGTTCCAGGACGTGCTGTGGCCGGACTTCGACCGCCGCGACCTGTGGCGCGCGTGCGTCGAGTTCGCCTCCCGCGACCGGCGCTTCGGCGGCGCCGTGCCGAACGAGCAACTGCTCGCCATGGAAAGGGACATGAGGGGGCGGCCGGCCACCTCGTAGCCACCGGGGGTTCACGCGTGTCGCCGACGGTCCGGCCATGAAGCGTGTCACCCCCGTCCTCGCCCTGTGCGCCCTGCTGGTCGCCGCCCTGCCCGCGCGGGCCGCCGGCCGGCAGCCCGCGCGCCACGACAGTGACGGCACCAAGGCGCCGTACGCCCCCCGGCAGAACCCGCGTACGTACCAGCAGCCGCCGGCCGGGTTCACCCCCGTCCTCACGGAGACCGTCTCCCGGCACGGTTCCCGCTCCGCCACCGGCTGCGAGGACGGCGACCTGATCCTGCGGGACGGCACCAGCGACCGCGGGGCCGAGTTCCGCTTCACCCACGCCGAGGAGATCGTCCCGCTCGCCGCGCTGATGGGCCTGCCCGGCAGCACGCGGCCCGCGACGCCCGCGCAGCCGTACACCTACGCCGACAACCCCTGGCGGGGCGCGGAGGTGGCCCCGCTGGGCGCCAACATCCAGTGGGACGTGTTCCGCGGCAAGGGCGGACGGTACCTGGTCCGCCGCTTCGGGCGGGAACAGTGGACGACCCGGGCACTGGACCTCGCCGAGGCCCACGGGCGCCCGGATCCGGCCGACCGGCCGGAGCGGAACGCGTGGCTCCGGGCGGGGGCGGCCGCCGGCGCGCCGGACACGGCGGACCAGGGCACCAGCCGGCCGGGGGAGAGGGCTGAGAGCCCGCGGGGAGCCGTCAGAAGGACCCGTGGCTCACTTCGCGGCGCACTCCGCGCAGGTGCCGAAGATCTCCACCGTGTGCGCCACGTTCACGAAGCCGTGCTCGGCCGCGATGGCGTCCGCCCACTTCTCGACCGCGGGGCCCTCGACCTCGACGGCCTTGCCGCAGACGCGGCAGACGAGGTGGTGGTGGTGTTCGCCGGTGGAGCAGCGGCGGTAGACGGACTCGCCGTCGGAGGTGCGCAGGACGTCGACCTCGCCGGCGTCGGCGAGGGACTGGAGGGTGCGGTAGACCGTGGTCAGACCGACCGAGTCGCCCTTGTGCTTGAGCATGTCGTGGAGTTCCTGAGCGCTGCGGAACTCGTCGACCTCGTCGAGGGCTGCCGCCACGGCGGCGCGCTGCCGGGTGGCGCGGCCCTTCACGGGCGGTCCAGCGGTCGTCACCGGTTCCTCCTTCTGTCGGCTCGTTCGCCCGCGGGGCGCTGGGTGCCGGTGCCGGGGGACCACGACCGTGCTCAGCCCTTCGGCTCGTCCGCGCTGCACGGTTCGCACCCGACCCGCGGCCATTGTGCCAGCCCGGCCTGTGCGCGGTCAGACGCCGAGCTCGTCGGCGGCGTCCCTGGCGACCGGGATCGCGTACGGTGCCGGGTCTGCGGAGTCCCGCGCGGCGGCGGCCGCCCGGGCGCGGCGGCGGGCCAGGGGAGTGGCGAGGGCGGTCAGGGCGACGAACGCCGCGATGGTCAGCAGCACGATCGTCGCGCCGGGCGGGACGTCCTGGTAGTACGAGGTGACGGTGCCGCCGATGGTCACGCTCACGCCGATCGCGACGGCGATCGCGAAGGTGGCGGCGAAGCTCCGGGTGAGCTGCTGCGCGGCGGCGACCGGGACCACCATCAGCGCGGAGACCAGGATCAGGCCGACCACCCGCATGGCGACGGTGACCGTGACGGCCGCGGTGACCGCCGTGAGCAGGTTCAGGGCGCGGACCGGAAGCCCGGTGACCCGGGCGAACTCCTCGTCCTGGCTGACCGCGAACAGCTGGCGGCGCAGCCCCAGGGTCACCAGGACCACGAAGGCGGCGAGCAGCGAGACGGCGGTCACGTCCGACGGGGAGACCGTCGACAGGGAGCCGAAGAGGTACGAGTTCAGGTTGGCGTTGGAGCCGCCGGGCGCGAGGTTGACGAACATCACGCCGCCGGCCATGCCGCCGTAGAAGAGCATGGCGAGGGCGATGTCACCGCGGGTCTTGCCGTACCAGCGGATCAGCTCCATCAGCACCGAGCCGAGCGCGGAGACGGCGGTCGCCATCCACACCGGCGAGGTGTTCAGCAGGAAGCCGAGGCCGACGCCGGTCATCGCCACGTGCCCGATGCCGTCGCCCATGAGGGGCTGGCGGCGCTGGACCAGGTAGATGCCGATCGCGGGGGCGGTGACGCCGACGAGGACGGCGGCGAGCAGCGCCCGCTGCATGAAGGCGTAGTCGAGGAGTTCCATCAGATCGGCAGTCCCGTGCGGTGGGGGTGGGTGGCCGTGGGCCCGTGCGGATCGGAGCAGTGGTGCGACGCGCCTCCGCCGAGGGCGGTGCCGGGTGGGGGGTGGGCGGGGTCGTGGCCGGTGGTGCGCGGGGGCGGGCCGTCGTGGGTGACGCGGCCGTCGCGCAGCACGACCGCCCGGTCGATCAGGGGCTCGAGGGGGCCCAGTTCGTGCAGGACGAGCAGCACGGTCGTACCGGCCCCGACCTGCTCGCGCAGGGTCCGCGCGAGCACCTCCTGACTGTCCAGGTCGACGCCGGCCATCGGCTCGTCCATGATCAGCAGCTCGGGTTCGGCGACCAGGGCACGGGCGATCAGTACCCGCTGGTGCTGGCCGCCGGAGAGGGCGTCGACGGAGTCCCCCGCCCGCTCCGCCATGCCGACCAGTTCCAGGGCGCGCCGCACGGCCTCGTGGTCGGCCCTGCGGAAGAGACCGAAGCGGGTGCGGGACAGGCGGCCCGAGGAGACGATCTCGGTGACGGTGGCCGGGACGCCGCCGGCGGCCGTGGTGCGCTGCGGTACGTAGCCCACCCGCGCCCAGTCGCGGAAGCCGCGGCGCGGGGCGCCGAACAGTTCGATCTCGCCGGCGCTCACCGGCACCTGGCCGATGAGCGTGCGGATCGCGGTCGACTTGCCGGATCCGTTCGCGCCGAGCAGCGCGACGACCTCGCCGCGGCGCACGGTGAGGTCGATGCCGCGCAGCACCGGGCGGGAGCCCAGCTCGGCGCGTACCCCGCGCAGACGTATGACGGGCTCGGTCATGGCGTCGTCCTCCATGGCTGTCACGGGGTCCCCAGGGCCTTCCGCAGGGCCTCGAGGTTGGACTCCTGGACCGAGAAGTAGTCCGTGCCGCGGCTCTTGGACGTGATGCCCTCGATCGGGTCGAGGACGTCCGTCCTCAGCCCGGTGTCGGCGGCGATGGTCTTCGCGGTCCTGTCGCTGACGAGCGTTTCGTAGAACACGGTGCTGACACCGTCGGCCTTCGCCATCCGCTCGAGGTTCCTGACCCGGGCGGCGCTGGGCTCGGACTCGGGGTCGAGGCCGTTGATGGCCTCCTCGGTCAGGCCGTAGCGCTCGGCGAGGTAGCCGAAGGCGGCGTGGGTGGTGACGAAGACCTTGGTCCTGGTGTCCGCCAGCCCTTCCCTGAACCGCCTGTCGAGGTCGTCGAGCTTCTCGACCAGGGCCGCGGTGTTCTTCCGGTAGTCGGCCGCGTGGCCGGGGTCGGCCTTCTCGAAGGCCTTGCCGACGCCCTCGGCGACCTGGGCGTAGCGCACCGGGTCGAGCCAGATGTGGGGGTCGAGACCGGCCGGTTCCCCGCTCGCGGAGGAGTCGTGCTCGGCCGCGTGGCCCCCGACCTCGTTGCCGTGCTTCTCCAGCGAGGTCAGGGAGGCGGCGTCGATCTTGGTCTTGATCCCGGACTGGGCGACCGCGTCGTCGACGGCGGGCTGGAGGTTCTTGAGGTAGAGCACCGCGTCGGACTCCTGGAGCCGCGCGGTCTGCCGGGCGCTGATCTCCAGGTCGTGCGGTTCCTGGCCGGGCCGGGTGAGACTGGTGACGTGGACGTGGCTCCCGCCGATCCGCTCGGCGAGGAAGGCCATCGGGTAGAACGACGCGACGACGTCGAACCTGCCCGTGGTGCCCGCGGCGGTCGTGGCGGAGCAGGCGGAGAGGGTGGCGAGACCGAGGGCGGTGGCCGCGGCCGTCGCCACCGCGGGTATGCGGCGTCGTCGAACGTTCATGGAAGTCATTTTCAACAAATATGGAAACCGTTGTCAACAACGGTTCGAGGGCCCACCGATTTGGTCGAGGGGGAGCCCACGCCGGTACGCTGAAGCATTCGCTGGAAGCAACTCGCTTCGTCGCCCGTCGTCGTAATGAAGAGAGCACCGTGGCCGCCGACAAGATCGACACCATCGTCAGCCTGAGCAAGCGCCGTGGCTTCGTTTTCCCGTGCAGTGAGATCTACGGCGGACAGCGTGCCGCCTGGGACTACGGACCGCTGGGTGTCGAGCTCAAGGAGAACATCAAGCGCCAGTGGTGGCGCTACATGGTGACGTCGCGCGAGGACGTGGTCGGCATCGACTCGTCCGTCATCCTGGCCCCCGAGGTCTGGGTCGCCTCCGGCCACGTCGCCACGTTCACCGACCCGCTGACCGAGTGCACCTCGTGTCACAAGCGGTTCCGCGCCGACCACCTGGAAGAGGCGTACGAGGAGAAGAAGGGCCACGCCCCGGCGAACGGCCTGGCCGACATCAACTGCCCGAACTGCGGCAACAAGGGCCAGTTCACCGAGCCCAAGCAGTTCTCCGGCCTTCTCTCCACCCACCTCGGCCCGACCCAGGACTCCGGCTCCGTCGCCTACCTGCGCCCGGAGACCGCGCAGGGCATCTTCACCAACTTCGCCCAGGTGCAGACCACCTCGCGCCGCAAGCCGCCGTTCGGCATCGCGCAGATGGGCAAGTCCTTCCGCAACGAGATCACGCCTGGCAACTTCATCTTCCGCACCCGCGAGTTCGAGCAGATGGAGATGGAGTTCTTCGTCAAGCCGGGCGAGGACGAGAAGTGGCAGGAGTACTGGATGGAGCAGCGCTGGAACTGGTACACGGGCCTCGGCCTGCGCACCGAGAACATGCGCTGGTACGAGCACCCGAAGGAGAAGCTCTCCCACTACTCCAAGCGCACCGCCGACATCGAGTACCGCTTCCAGTTCGGCGGCAGCGAGTGGGGCGAGCTCGAGGGTGTCGCCAACCGCACCGACTACGACCTCGGCGCCCACGCCAAGGCCTCCGGCCAGGACCTCTCCTACTTCGACCAGGAGGCCGGCGAGCGCTGGACGCCGTACGTCATCGAGCCCGCGGCCGGTGTCGGCCGTACGATGCTGGCCTTCCTCCTCGACGCCTACGTCGAGGACGAGGCGCCCAACGCCAAGGGCAAGATGGAGAAGCGCACGGTCCTGCGCCTGGACTACCGCCTGGCCCCGGTGAAGGTCGCGGTGCTCCCGCTGTCCCGCAACCCGGAGCTGTCGCCGAAGGCCAAGGGCCTCGCCCAGGCGCTGCGCCAGCACTGGAACATCGAGTTCGACGACGCCGGCGCCATCGGCCGCCGCTACCGCCGCCAGGACGAGATCGGCACGCCGTACTGCGTCACCGTCGACTTCGACACCCTCGAGGACAACGCGGTCACCGTCCGCGAGCGTGACTCGATGAAGCAGGAGCGTGTGTCGCTCGACCAGATCGAGGGCTACCTCGCGAGCCGCCTGATCGGCTGCTGACGGTCCGTCTCCACCGGTGCCGGGTCCCTCCGGGGGCCCGGCACCGCTGCGTTCACGGAGATGCGGAGGGCCGGCTGACCCGGATCGTCGAGGCGGGCGCCGGCGGCGCCGGACCCGCTGCCGCGCGGTCTGAGGCGCGGTCAGCCGCCGGCCGGTGCGCCGGGCCGCTCACGCCGCCGCGGTCGGGTCCACCGTCGCCTGGTGCGCCTCGGCCAGGTGCTCCGCGGCCCTCGCCCAGGACAGGAACGGCGCCGCCCTCCGCCAGCCGCAGGTCTCACACCTGACCGTGCGCCGCACGCCCGTGCGCAGCGCCCTGACGACGTACCGCCGGCCGTGCCGGTCCCAGCGGCTGACCTCGTCCGTGCTGTCCCGAGCCATGTGCCCTCCCCGTGCCCGCACCCGCGTTCCCCGACGTTCTACGTCAACAGCGTTCCCCCGGAGACGACTTCACCGAGCTGTGGTTCATCTCTCACCCCACCGTCCGCGGCAGCCGCAGGCTGAGCAGCCCCGTCAGGACCACCCCGGCCAGCTGCACCAGGAGCGCCGTCACCAGGGCGTCGCGCATGCCGTGGGCGGGGACGAGGGAGAGGAAGAGGGTGCCCAGGGTGGCGACGCCGAGGGCGAGGGCGGACTGCTGGGTGGTGACCATCACGCCGCCGCCGACACCGGCCCGGGCGGGCGGCACCTCGGAGAGCACGACCCGCATGACGACGGGCAGTTGCAGCGCCTGGCCCGCGCCGGCGACCGCCGCGCCGGGCAGCAGCCCGACGAAGCCCAGGTCCGGCCAGTCCCGCCGGACGGCCAGCACGATCAGCGCCAGGCCGACCCCCTGGACGAGCGCCCCCGCGGTGACGACGCGCGTGCCGTGGCGGGCCACCAGGCGCGGCCCGGCGAGCGAGACGAGGAGGAACGTCACCGCCATCGGGGCCAGCGCGAGGCCCGCCGGGACCGGACCGAGGCCCGCGCCGCGCTGCAGGGCCACCGCGATGACGAACATGAACCCGCTGAAGCCGATGGAGAACGGCAGCATCAGCACCAGCCCCCGGCGCAGCGACGTCAGCGCGAACAGGCTCGGCGGCACCAGGGGCGTACGGCCCTGCCGGTCCGCCCGCCGCTCCACCGCGTAGAACGCCGAGACGACCCCCGGGAACGCCGCCAGCGACAGCCACGTCCACACCGGCCAGCCCGCCGCCCGGCCCTCGGTGAGGGGGGCGAGCAGCGTGAGCAGGGAGAGCGCGAGCAGGACCGTGCCGGGGCCGTCGACCGGCTCGGGCCGCTGGGAGCGGGTCTCCGGGACGGCACGGGCGGCCAGCACTCGGCCTCACTGTCAGCCGACGCCCGCTGCTTCGCGGACCTCGTTGGACTGAAGCTGCCGGGCGGTGTGCTCGGCGGTGCGGCGGGCCCAGCGGCCGCTGGTGAGGGCGCCGAAAACGAGGACGGCGAGCCCGCAGGCGGTGAGGATCCACCAGGCCGGCCGGGCCGCGGCCACGAACGTGGTGCGGTACGGCGCCGAGCCGACCCCGGACGCCAGCACCGCGCCGATCACGGCGACCCCCAGGGTCTGCCCGAGCTGCCTGCTGGTGGAGGCGACGGCCGCGGCGACCCCGGCCTGCGCCCGCGGCATCCCGGACACCGCCGTGTTGGTGATCGGCGCGTTCACGAACCCGAACCCGATGCCGAACAGCACGTACCCGAGGACCAGCGTGGCGTCCGACGTCTCCGCCTCGAACGCGGCGAACAGCACCCCGCTCGCGGTCATGGCGGTCCCGGCGATCAGCAGCGGCAGCCGCGGTCCCCGCGAGCCGACCAGCCGTCCGGAGAGCGGCGCGCACAGGAACGTCGGCGCGGCCAGGGGCAGCATCCACAGGCCGGCGTGCAGGGCGTCCAGCCCGCGCACGTTCTGCAGGTACAGCGTCGACAGGAACAGGAAGCCGCCCAGCGTCGCGAAGGCGCTGATGGCGATCACCGTGGCCCCGCTGAACGGCGCGGACCGGAAGAAGCGCAGGTCGATGAGGGGTTCGGCGCGCCGGGGCTCGTACCACAGCAGCCCGAGGAGGGCACCGAAGGCGATCAGCGCGAACGGCAGCACCGTGCCGGTGCCCGAGTCCGGCGCCTCGATGATCGCGTACGTCAGGGAGCCGAACAGGGCGATCACCAGCAGCTGCCCGACCGGGTCGGGCCGGCGGGCCTTGGGCGCGCGGGACTCGGCGACGAAGCGCAGGGTGAGCAGGACCGCGACCAGGCCGACCGGGAGGTTGACCCAGAAGATCGAGCGCCAGCCGACCGACTCCACCAGCAGGCCGCCGACCAGCGGGCCCGCGGCCATGGATATGCCGACGACCGCACCCCACACGCCGATCGCGCGGGCGCGCTCGCGCGGGTCGGTGAAGGTGTTGGTGATGATCGACATGGCGACCGGGTTGAGCATCGAGCCGCCGACCGCCTGGATCATGCGGAAGACGACCAGCGCTTCGAGGCTGGGCGCGAGGGAGCACAGCAGCGACCCGGCCGCGAACACGGTCAGGCCGGTCACGAAGACCTTCTTGCGGCCGATCCGGTCGGCCGTGGAACCCGCCAGCATCAGCAGCGAGGCCAGCACCAGGGTGTAGGCGTCGATCGTCCACTGCAGGCCGGAGGTGGTGGCGTGCAGGTCGCGCTGCATGGACGGCAGGGCCACGTTCAGGGCGGTGACGTCGAGGCTGACGATCAGCAGGCTCATGCAGCAGATCGCGAGCACGAGCAGACGTCGGCGAGGGCTCAGCTCGGGCATGCGTTCCATCGTACGCCAGTTTCGATAGTGCGTCTAACTAATGAGTGCTACATGATCATTGCCGATGGGTGACAATGGGGCAATGCCCACGCCCACGACGCCCCTGCGGATCGGCCCGCACACCGTCCAGCCGCCCGTCGTCCTCGCCCCCATGGCGGGTATCACCAACGCGCCCTTCCGCACGATGTGCCGGAACTTCGCCGAAGGCGGAACCTTCGCCGGAGGCGAAGCGAAGGACGCAGCCTCCGGCGGCAAGGGCCTGTTCGTGAGCGAGATGATCACGACCCGGGCGCTGGTCGAGCGCAACGAGAAGACCATGCAGCTGATCCACTTCGACGCGACCGAGAAGCCGCGCTCGATCCAGCTGTACGGCGTCGACCCGGCGACCGTCGGCAAGGCCGTCCGCATGATCGCGGAAGAGGACCTCGCCGACCACATCGACCTCAACTTCGGCTGCCCGGTGCCGAAGGTGACCAGGAAGGGCGGCGGCTCGGCCCTCCCGTACAAGCGCAACCTGCTGCGCGCCATCCTGCGCGAGGCCGTCAGCGGCGCCGGGGACCTGCCGGTCACCATGAAGATGCGCAAGGGCATCGACGACGACCACATCACCTACCTCGACGCCGGACGCATCGCCGTCGAGGAGGGCGTCACCGCCATCGCCCTGCACGGCCGCACGGCCGCCCAGCACTACGGCGGCACCGCGGACTGGGACGCCATCGCCCGTCTGAAGGAGCACGTCCCGGAGATCCCCGTGCTCGGCAACGGCGACATCTGGTCCGCCGAGGACGCGCTGCGGATGGTCCGGGAGACCGGCTGCGACGGCGTGGTCGTGGGACGCGGCTGCCTGGGCCGCCCATGGCTCTTCGCGGACCTGGTGGCGGCCTTCGAGGGCCGTACGGAGGCCGTCGCGCGCCCCGCCCTCCGGGAGGTCGCCGACGTCATGGTCCGCCACGCCACCCTGCTCGGCGAGTGGATCGGCGACGAGTCCAGGGGCGTCGTCGACTTCCGCAAGCACGTCGCCTGGTACCTGAAGGGATTCGCGGTCGGCTCCGAGATGCGCAGGCGCCTCGCCGTCACCTCCTCCCTGGCGGAACTCCGCTCCGGCCTGGACGAGCTGGACCTCGACCAGCCGTGGCCCGCCGGCGCGGACGGCCCCCGCGGCCGCACGTCCGGCAACAACCGGGTGGTCCTGCCGGACGGCTGGCTGAAGGACCCGTACGACTGCGCGGGCGTGAGCGAGGACGCGGAGCTGGACACCTCCGGCGGCTGATGCGGTCTCGACACCGGCAGCGGGCCGCGCCGACACTGATCGGCGTGGCGGACAGCGCGTTATGGGTCGCGGCCCTCACCGGCGGCACGGCGGTGCTCGCGAGCTGGGTGACCAACCTCGGCAGCGTGCGGGCGGCCAGGACGCAGGCCGAGGCGTCGGCGCGGGCCCAGCACCGGCAACGGGTGCGCGAGGGACGGCGCGCCGCGTACCTGGAACTGATGGAGCGGGCCCATGTCATGGGCGAGCTGTACCGGCGGGTCGTGGACGCGCGCTTCCAGCTCGGCGAGGGCGAGGAATTCCTGACGCGCGTCCAGGAGCTGCGGGGGGCGGTGCGCGAGGCGTACGACCCGCTCATGCGCGGGGTCCGCGCGATCGCGCTGGAGGGTCCCGCCGAGGCGGCCGGGGCGGCGCAGACCGTGCTGGCCGCCGCGACGGAGGTCAGCCGGTCCCTGTGGCACGTCTCCCTCGGGGAGGACGGCGCGCGCGCCCGCTTCGACGCGGCCAGGGAGGAGTACCTGAACTCCCTGGAACGGTTCGCCGAAGCGGGGCGCGCGGCGATGGAGGGCTACTGAGAGCGGTCGGTCCTTCCGGTCGGTCAGCCCTTCTTCGGGTGCGGGGTCGAGCCGTACGCCGTCAGGAACCTGTCCCGGAACGAGCTCATCTTCCACACCGGGGCGTCGTGCGCGGGGCGCAGGCCGTCCGTCCAGTTCCAGTCGGCGATCTTGTCCAGGACCTTCGGGTCCTTGGCGACGATGGCGACCGGGACGTCACGGCTGGCGTGGTTGCCGCTGACCCGGGCGATGGGCTGGTGATCGCCCAGGAAGACCAGGACGGTGTCGTCGTCGCCGTAGCGCTCCAGCCACTCGGTGAGGGCGGTCACCGAGTACTGGACCGACTTGCCGTACTCCTGACGGGACTTGGTGGTGTCCGCGATGACGTCGGCCGACTTGTTGCCCGCCGCCTCGATGCCCTTGAAGACCGAGCCGTCGCCCAACTGGTCCCAGCCGACCATCTTCGGGATCGGCGCCCAGGGCTGGTGGCTGGAGGTCAGGATGAGCAGCGACATCCGCGACTTGCCGGCGGTGGGCTTCTTGCTGTGCACCCGCTCCTGGTACTGCTGGAGCGCGTACTGGTCGGGCATGGTCGACCAGCTGAACTTCGGGCCCTTGTAGCCCAGCCGGAAGGCGTTGTAGACCTTGTCGAGGCCGTACCACTTCTGCTCCGGCCAGCCCTTCTGCACGCCCGGCATCACGCCGACCGTGTCGAACGCGCCGGTCTTCTTGAAGGCGTCGGTGAGGCTCATGTGGTCGCTGGCCATGACGGTGCGGTAGCGCTGCTGGTTGCTGATCCACAGGCCCGACATGGTGGTGGAGTGGCCGAGCCAGCTGCTGCCGCCGTAGGTCGCCGAGGTCAGCCAGCCGCTCTTGGCGTGGAAGCCCGCCTTGGCCAGGGCCTTGGTGCGGGCGTCGAGCGTCGCGTCGACGCCGGGTGCCTCGATCGGGTCCTCGATGGCGCTGCGGCCGTAGCTCTCGATGAACGTGAAGATCATGTCCTTGCCGCGCAGGTCGGGCACCAGCTGGCTGCCCGGCGTGTCACCGAAGGCGTCGACCTTGGCGACCTTCTGGAACTCCGCCTCGTCGCGCAGGGTGTCCGCGACGTTGCGCGCCTCGATCTTCAGGGCTGAGGCGGTGCGGTCGGAGGCGATCGGCACGCCGGATATCTGGAGGCCGAGGGAGGAGCAGGTGATCCAGGCGACGCCGGCGATCAGCGTGCCCCGGGTGGCCGCGCCGGTGTTCCGGGCGAGCAGGTTGCCCAGCCGGACCGTGGACAGGGCCAGCAGCAGGAACAGCAGCAGCACGAGGAGGACGACGCCGATGGTGGCGGCGAGCGTGACCGTCCTGCCGAGGGAGTCGTTCAGGTACGACTGCGCGTCGCTGAGCAGAGTCCAGTCCAGGATGGGGTTGAAGGTCCGGCCGAGGTACTGCTTGAACCCCATGTCGAGGAAGTTCAGTACGGTCACCGCACCGAGCGCGACGCCGGAGACGGCCGCCAGCGCGATCCGGGGACGGCGGGGCAGCGCCAGCATCACGGCGGCCCCGATGATCGCCTCCGCCGGTATCCGCGCGAACTTCACCGGCCTGAGCCCGACCACGGTGTTCGGCAGCAGCAGCGCGCCGACCACCAGCACGGCGGCCAGCACGGTCACGGTCACCGACAGCACGGTGGCAGCCGTCGGATGCGCCGCCCGCCACGCCTCCCGCCGCCGACGCAACCGCTCCCGCCCACGGCGCACGGGACGATGAACGACGGGCGCCTCGCCGACGGCCTCGGGGGCGCCGGTCTCGGTCGAGTCGGCTGTGGTGTTGTCTGCCTCGGGGGTGGTCGCGGGAGGGGCCACGGTGCGCGCGGCTTCCGGACCGGGCGCTGCGGGAGCGGGTGCCTCGCCGGCGGTTCCGGCGGTGCCGGTCTCGGTCGAGTCGGCTGTGGTGTTGTCTGCCGCGGGGGTGGTCGCGGGGGTGGTCGCGGTGCGCGCGGCTTCCGGACCGGGCGCTGCGGGAGCGGCCGCCTCGGGAGCGGCCGCCTCGGGGGTGTCCTCCGGCGGGGTGGCCGGGGTGGTGGATGCCTCGAGGGCGTCGGCCTCGGTGGTGTCGGTCTTGGGCGCGTCGGCCTCGGGGGTGTTCGCCTCGGCGGCAGGGGCCCCGTGGGTGTGGGCCTTGGGCCCGGCCGGCTTGGGGGTCTTCTTCGGGGTGGCCCGGGCGGTGGTGGCCTCGGGTGTGGCTTGCGGGCCGGGTGCCTTGACGGCGGCTTCGGGAGCGGTTGTCTTCGAGGTGGCCGGGGAGGCCGTGGCCTCGGGGGTGTCCTTCGGGGCGGCGGACCGCCGGCCGGCGGGCTTGTTCGAGGCTGCCGGGGCGGGGGCCTCGGGAGTGCCTGCTCCGGGGGCGGTGTCCGCGTCGGCGGTGCCGGCCGACGCCCGGTGGGGCGCCGCTTCCGCCTCGACGGGGGTACCGCCCTCGGTCTCGGCCCCGGGTTGCTCGGATCCCGGCCGGGCGGTGGCGCCGTCCGTTTCCGGTGACTGGCGAATGCTCGTGTGCTGAGGCAACCCGGAGGTCCTTCCGTGCGCGACCCGTGAACGGCGGCGGCCCACGCGGGGAGGCACGGGCCGGCCGCCATCCCGTACGGTCCGCCTCCGGCGGCTGTTCAGGGCCCCCGGCAAACACCCGGCAAACGGCTCGCCAACACTCCGCCGGACGGGCCCGCCGCCCCGGACCCCAGGGACCATTCCCGTCTGCCGCGCGACGCCCTGCACGCTCCCCCAGCGGGGGGTGCCCCCACTCGCCGCACCGGGCACACCCCCAGGTACGTCCCGTACGCGGCCGCCCTCCGGGCGACGACGGGAAGGGTCAGGCAGGCTCTAGGCGCCCCCGACCGCGGTGAGCAGGGCCAGCGGTGCCGCCGCCGAGCGGGATTCGCGGACGCACGCGTGCGGGTAGGGCACGGGCTCGGCGTGGGTGTCGCGGCCGTATCCCGCGAGGACCTCCGGCAGCCGGTGGCCGGTGGCCGTCGCCGCGTCGACCAGGGCGTGGGCGACCGTGCGGGCCTCGTCGTGCAGACCGTAGCGGGCCAGCCCCAGGGTGAGCAGCGCGTTGTCGTGCGGCCAGACCGAACCGCGGTGGTAGGACAGGGGGTGGTACGCCGGTTGCCCGGCCGCCAGCGTGCGCACGCCCCAGCCCGAGAAGAAGTCCGGTTCCAGGAGCCTGCGGCCGACCACCTCCCCGTACTCCTTGTCCAGCAGCCCCGACCACAGCAGGTGCCCCGCGTCCGAGGCCAGCGCGTCGACCTGGCGGCCCTCCCCGTCCAGCGCGAGCGCCGGGAAGGAGCGCTCCCGCATCCAGAAGTCCCGCTGGAAGCGGTCCCGCAGGTCGGCGGCGGCCTGTTCCAGCAGGGCCGCGTACGTCCCGTCGCCCCATACCGTGCGCGCCACCCACGCCGTGCGGCGCAGCGCGTCGTAGGCGTAGCCCTGGGCCCCCGCCGCCACCACCGGCCCGTGCGGGCGGGTGCCGTCGGCCGAGCAGATGGCGCCGGGGGAGTCCTTCCAGTTCTGGTTGGCGAGGCCGCCGCGGTCGGCGCGGTAGACCAGGTAGCCGCGCGAGGTGAGCCCGCCGTGGTCGAGCATCCAGTTGATCGCCGCGCGGGCATGCGGTTCCAGACGGCGGGCGAGGGCCGTGTCCCCGGTCTGTTCGACGTACGCGCCGAGCAGGACCAGGAACAGCGGGGTGGCGTCGACCGAGCCGTAGTACCGCCCGTACGGCACCTGCCCGAAGTGCGCCAGCTCGCCGTGCCGCACCTCGTGCACGATCTTGCCGGGCTGGGCGACCGAGGCCGGGACGCTCCGGGTCGCCTGGGTGGCGGCGAGCGCGGGGAGCGTCGCGGCGGCCAGGCGGGGGCGGTACGGGAGGGCGAACAGCGACGTCAGCAGGGCGTCGCGGCCGAGGAGCGTGAGGAACCAGGGCGCGCCCGCCGCCGGCACGCGCAGTTCCTCCCCGTCCGGTCCGGTCGCCGGGACCTGGAGCGAGGCGAGGTCGGTCAGGCCCCGGGCGCAGGCCGCCGCCAGCTCCGGCCAGCCGGTCGGGAAGGCCACGCCCTCCACGAACTGCCCCTCGAGGGCGAGCAGGTGCTCGTTCACCGAGGCGGGGGAGCGCGGCACCCTCAGCGCCCGTTTCTCGCCGTGCGGCCGGGCGATCACGCGCAGCACCAGCTCGGCCGTGCCGTGCGGTTCGAGCTCGAGGGTCCACACGAGCCGGCGGGCTCCCGTGCCGGTCTCCTCCACGCCGTCGGGGGCGGGGTCGGCCGTGATGGTCGTACAGGACCGCCACTCGCCCCGGCGGTAGGTGAACTCCAGGCCGTCGTCCAGCACCTGGCGCGAGCGCACGGCGCCGGTCTTGGCGTAGGTGCGGTGGTCGGAGCGCAGCTCGAACTGGTCGGTGAAGTCGGCGTCGGCGGTGATGGCCAGGCGGACCGTGGTGGGCGCCGGGCGGTTGCTGGTCACCCGCAGTAACTCCACGAACGAGCTGTCACCGACCGCCTGTTCACGGAACAGGGTGTGCGCGGGCGGCTCCTGCCGGCCGCCGCGCGGGACCAGGACGCAGCGCGCCCCGTCGCCGTCCGCGACCGGCGTGAGCACCTCGGGCACCGCGCCGTCCACGGTGAGCTGCCAGCGGCTGAGGTGCCGGGCGTCACGGACGAACAAGCCGTCCGGCGAGCCGCCGCCCCGGACGCCGCTGATGTCGCCCCGGTCGCCCACGGCGGCGAAGGTCGCGCCGTGCACGAGCAGATGATGCCGGTCCGTCATCCCCGTTCCCCTCCCTTGTCACTCCTGTCGGACGTGCCGAGGCCCGCGGGGGACACACCGTGCCCGGGGGACTCGTGAAGCAGGTCGAGCGTGAGCGCGGCGGTCCAGCCGAAGCCGAGCGCGCCGCAGGCCTCGCCGGTGTACGGGTCGACGTACTCGGCGAACCCGGTCGCCCCGGCGGTGTGCAGGAGCGCCTCGCGCAGCGCGTCGGCCCGTTCCCGCGCGCCGTGCGCGCGCAGCCCCCGCTCCACCAGCCAGCCGGTGTTGAACCAGGCCGGGCCGCGCCAGTAGCGGTGCGGGTCGAAGGCCTCGCCGAGCAGGTCGTAGCTGGGCACCAGACGGGTGCTGTCGCCCAGGCCGAAGTGCGGGCCGGTGAGCGTACCGACCAGGGCGGTGGCGATCTCGCGGGGCAGGCCGGGCAGGAGGAGCGGGACGAGGCCGGACACGCCGCGCTCGGGAATGGGGCCGCCGCCCCGTACGTCACGGCAGAAGAACATGGACTCGGCCGGGTTCCACAGCCGCTCCACCAGCGCCGCCGTCAGGCGCCGCGCACGCGCGTGCCGGGCCGTGCCGGTCGCGCCGAGTTCCTCCGCGATCCGGGCCAGGGCGTGCTCGGAGGCGATGAGCAGGGCGTTGAAGGCCGGGTCCTCCACCGCGAACGCTCCGGCGCCGTCGGCATAGCCCCCGTCCCGGTAGTCCGTCGCCAGCCGCACGTACCGCCCGTAGTCGAGGTCCGTCGGCCGGTCGTCCGCCGCGCCGTGGTCGAGGTCGGCGCGGCGGAAGGTGCGGGCCGGCGCCGGGGTGACGCGGGAGAGCGGGACGTCCCAGCAGGGGCTGTTGTCCATGCCCTGCTCCCAGGGGTGCACGACGGACGCCAGTCCGCCGCCGCCCAGGTCCCGCCGGTGCAGCAGATAGCGGTGCCAGGCGGCCAGTCGCGGGTACATCCGGGCCAGGAAGCCCCGGGCCCGCGACAGCCCCGGGTCGGCGGCGTGCACCAGCCAGGCCGCCAGCGCGTGCACCGGTGGCTGCACGATGCCGGAGGTCTGTACGGTGCGCGGGGCGCCCGCAGCGCGCCCCGCGGTCGAGGAGCGCCAGAAGTCGGGGCTCGGGAAGTACGCGTCGAGCGGTACGGAGGGGTTGAAGACGATGTGCGGGACACGCCCGTCGCCCCACTGGGCGGCCAGCAGTGTTTCCAGTTCCGTCTGGGCCCGTAACGGCGAGATGTGCCGCAGGCCGATCGCGATGAACGCGGAGTCCCAGGACCACTGGTGCGGGTACAGGCTGCGGGAGGGGACCGTGGACGTGCCCGTCCAGTTGCCCTCCAGCACGCGCGCGGCGCTGACGTGCAGCGACCCGGCCGACCCGGCCGACCCGGCTGGGGGCGGCGGATCGTATGCGATCGCGTGCTCGGTGCGGTGGGCGGTGAGCTGGGCAGTGCGATCCACTCGGGCTCCCCGAAAACACGTCCGGCCGACCGGTTCGGCCGCGGCTACCGTAGGGTTACGTCTATTTAACACGCAAAACTCAATATGTAATGCAAGCTTGAGAAACACAAGGGGGTGCGCATGAGCGGTCGGAGTCAGGCGAGCGCCGGCGAGCTGCTCGAACTGGTGCGTACCGGGCGTGCCACCACGCGCGGTGCCCTCCAGCAGGCCACCGGACTGTCCCGGGCCACCGTCGGCCAGCGGCTCGACCGTCTCTTCCGGGCCGGCTGGCTGCGCGAGGGGGCCGGCGGCCCGGTCGACTCCCCGCTGGGCGGCCGTCCGTCGATCACCCTGGAGTTCGACGACGCCCACGCCATCCTCCTCGCCGCCGACCTCGACACCCGGCACGCGCGCGCGGCCGTCCTCACGCTGACCGGCGAGATGCTCGCCGAGCACTCCGGCCCGCTGGCCGTCGAGGAGGGCCCGGACACCGTGCTGGGCGAGCTCGGCCGGTGGTTCGCCGAGCTGCTGGAGAAGGCGGGGCACCGGGCGGAGGAGGTGTGCGGCATCGGGCTCGCCGTACCGGGTCCGGTCGACATCGGGACGGGCCGGGTCGTCCAGCCGCCGATCATGCCGGGCTGGGACGGCTACGACATCAGGGGCCGCCTGGCCCGCGCCCTCACCGAGCGCACGGGGTGCCCGCCCGTCCCCGTGCTCGTCGACAACGACGCCAACCTCATGGCGTACGGCGAGCAGCGCACCGGCTACCCGGACTGCTCGGCGTTCGTGCTGGTGAAGGTGTCGACCGGGATCGGCGCCGGCGTCGTGGTGGGCGGCTCCGTCTACCGGGGCGTCGACGGCGGCGCCGGGGACATCGGGCACATCAGGGTGCCGGAGGGCGCGGAGGCGCTGTGCCGGTGCGGGTCGTACGGCTGTCTGGCCGCGGTCGCCAGCGGTGGCGCCGTGGCCCGGCGGCTCGTCGAGGCGGGTGTGCCGGCCGCCAGCGGCTCGGACGTGCGGGACCTGCTGGCGGCCGGGCATCCGGCGGCGGCGGCGCTGGCCCGGGAGGCCGGTCGCCGGGTCGGGGACGTCCTGGCCACCGTGGTGACGCTGCTGAACCCCGGGGTGCTGATGATCGCCGGTGATCTGGCCGGGACGGCCTTCCTCACCGGCATACGGGAGCTGCTCTACCAGCGGGCCCTGCCGCGTTCCACCGCTCACCTGGACGTCGTCACCTCGCGGCTCGGGGAGCGGGCCGGGCTGGTGGGGGCCGGTGCGCTGGTCGTGGAGCACCTGTACGCGCCCGAGCGGGTGGAGGAGCGGCTGCTGGCGCTGGGCGTGTGACGTCCGCATGGTGAAAAGCGGCCCGCTGTGGCAGCGTGATTCTCGCCACCCTTGATAAGGGTTGCGCTCAGATGAGCGGATCATATGAGGCTGCACTTCTCCAAGGGGTGGCACTGGGTGCCACCCCTTGGTTGTTCATCGACCGAAATCAGACGTGCCATCATCCGCTCATGTGAGCGGAAAATTGCCTCCGCGGCGCACTCGTGCGTTCAAGAAGTGAAAACATTCGCCGGTCTCCGCTTGCCAAGCTTTGACTTTCGATCCGCTGGCGGACGACTGGTTACGGGCGCATGACACGCAAGTGGACGTACCCAGAGGCCTTGGATCTGGGTATGTTCCTCGCCGTCAGGGCAGCCACCGCGGCCTCAAGGAGTCGAGACCCGTGTCGGAAAACAAAGAACCCCACGTAGCGAAGTTTGTTTACGACTTCACCGAGGGCAACAAGGACCTCAAGGACCTCCTGGGTGGCAAGGGCGCCAACCTCGCCGAGATGACCAACCTGGGTCTCCCGGTGCCGCCCGGCTTCACCATCACCACCGAGGCCTGCAAGGTCTACCTCGACAGTGGCGAGGAGCCCGCGGCACTGCGTGACGAGGTGAGTGCGCACCTCGACGCCCTCGAGCGGAAGATGGGCAAGAAGCTCGGCCAGGCCGACGACCCCCTCCTCGTCTCCGTCCGCTCCGGCGCCAAGTTCTCCATGCCCGGCATGATGGACACCGTCCTGAACATCGGCCTCTCCGACCGGTCGGTGCAGAGCCTGGCCAAGCAGGCCGGCGACGACCGCTTCGCCTGGGACTCCTACCGCCGCCTCATCCAGATGTTCGGCAAGACCGTCCTCGGCGTCGACGGCGACCTCTTCGAGGAGGCCCTGGACAAGGCCAAGGAGGCCAAGAAGGTCACGGTCGACACCGAGCTGGAGGCCGCCGACCTGAAGAAACTGGTCACCGCCTTCAAGAAGATCGTGAAGAAGGAGGCCGGCCGGGACTTCCCGCAGGACCCGCGCGAGCAGATGGACCTCGCCATCAAGGCGGTCTTCGACTCCTGGAACGGCGACCGCGCCAAGCTCTACCGCCGCCAGGAGCGCATCCCGCACGACCTCGGCACCGCCGTCAACGTCTGCTCCATGGTCTTCGGCAACCTCGGCCCCGACTCCGGCACCGGCGTCGCCTTCACCCGCGACCCCGCCTCCGGCCACCAGGGCGTCTACGGCGACTACCTGCAGAACGCCCAGGGCGAGGACGTGGTCGCGGGCATCCGGAACACGGTCCCGCTCGCCGAGCTGGAGCGCATCGACAAGAAGTCGTACGACCAGCTGATGCAGATCATGGAGACCCTGGAGAACCACTACAAGGATCTCTGCGACATCGAGTTCACCATCGAGCGCGGCCAGCTGTGGATGTTGCAGACCCGCGTCGGCAAGCGCACCGCCGGTGCCGCCTTCCGCATCGCCACCCAGCTGGTGGACCAGGGCCTGATCGACGAGACCGAGGCGCTCCAGCGCGTCAATGGCGCCCAGCTCGCCCAGCTGATGTTCCCCCGCTTCGACGAGCAGGCCAGGACCGAGCAGGTCGGCCGGGGCATCGCGGCCTCGCCGGGCGCGGCGGTCGGCAAGGCGGTCTTCGACTCCTACACCGCCGTCAAGTGGTCCCGCTCCGGCGAGAAGGTCATCCTGGTCCGCCGGGAGACCAACCCCGACGACCTGGACGGCATGATCGCCGCCGAGGGCATCCTCACCTCCCGCGGCGGCAAGACCTCCCACGCGGCCGTCGTCGCCCGCGGCATGGGCAAGACCTGTGTCTGCGGCGCCGAGGAGCTGGAGGTCGACACCAAGCGGCGCCGGATGACGGTCCCGGGCGGGCACGTCGTCGAGGAGGGCGACGTCATCTCCATCGACGGCTCCACGGGCAAGGTCTACCTGGGCGAGGTCCCGGTGGTCCCGTCCCCGGTCGTGGAGTACTTCGAGGGCCGGATGCACGCCGGCGCCCAGGACGCCGACGAACTGGTCGAGGCCGTGCACCGCATCATGGCCTTCGCGGACCGCAAGCGCCGCCTCCGCGTCCGCGCCAACGCCGACAACGCCGAGGACGCGCTGCGCGCCCGCCGCTTCGGGGCGCAGGGCATCGGCCTGTGCCGCACGGAGCACATGTTCCTCGGCGAGCGCCGCGAGATGGTCGAGAAGCTGATCCTCGCCGACACCGCGGAGGAGCGCGAGGCGGCCCTGTCGGAACTGCTGCCCCTGCAGAAGAAGGATTTCGTCGAGCTGTTCTCGGCGATGGACGGCCTCCCGGTGACGATCCGCCTCCTGGACCCGCCGCTGCACGAGTTCCTCCCCGACATCACCGAGCTCTCGGTCCGCGTGGCCCTCGCCGAGTCCCGGCAGGAGCCGCACGAGAACGAGCTGCGCCTGCTCCAGGCCGTGCACCGGCTGCACGAGCAGAACCCGATGCTGGGCCTGCGCGGCGTCCGCCTCGGCCTGGTCATCCCCGGCCTGTTCACCATGCAGGTCCGGGCCATCGCCGAGGCCGCCGCCGAGCGCAAGAACGCCAAGGGCGACCCGCGCGCCGAGATCATGATCCCGCTCGTCGGCACCGTGCAGGAACTGGAGATCGTCCGCGAGGAGGCCGACCAGGTCGTCGCGGAGGTCGAGGCGGCCACCGGCACCCAGCTGAAACTGGCGATCGGCACGATGATCGAGCTGCCGCGCGCCGCGCTCACCGCCGGTCAGATCGCCGAGGCGGCGGAGTTCTTCTCCTTCGGCACCAACGACCTCACCCAGACGGTGTGGGGCTTCAGCCGGGACGACGTCGAGGCCAGCTTCTTCACCGCCTACCTGGAGAAGGGCATCTTCGGCGTCAGCCCCTTCGAGACGATCGACAAGGACGGCGTCGGCTCCCTGGTCAAGGCGGCGGCGAAAGCGGGCCGGGAGACCCGCCCCGACCTCAAGCTCGGCGTCTGCGGCGAGCACGGCGGCGACCCGGAGTCGGTCCACTTCTTCCACGAGGCCGGCCTCGACTACGTCTCCTGCTCCCCGTTCCGCATCCCGGTCGCCCGCCTGGAGGCCGGCCGCGCGGCCACCCAGTCGGAGGGCAGCGACCACCGCTGATCCTCCGCGAGACCCCGGAGCCGTCGTCGGTCCCCGACCCTCAACCGATCGCCGGCGGCTCCGGTGCACGAGAAGAAGGGGCGGCACCCTGTGCGGGGGTGCCGCCCCTTCCGGCATCATCTGCGGGACTGACACCCGAGCCCGGCCGGCCGCAACCATTTCCGCACCTCGCGGGTCACACCTGTGAAGCACGGCGGGCCGGGACCCTCCCGGTGCACGGGGAAGGTTTCGGTCGGATGGCACGACGATCACGGGTACGCGCGGTCGCGACGGCGGCGGCGGGCGCGGTGGCGCTGGTGGCGGGGGTGTTCGGCACGGGTCCGGCCCGCGCCGGCACGGCGGACGCCGCACGGGAGATGACGGTCCGGTTCGCCGAGCACGAGCTCTTCATCGGGACGGAGCCGGCGAGCGTGGCCCTGTCCTACCGGTGGAAGGTGGCCGGCGGGGGAACGGCACACCACGTCCACCTGACCGTCGACCTGTCCGGAGTGGCCGACTTCGCCGAGCCGGCACCGTCGGAGCACTGCGAGGGCAACCTCTGCACGCTGGACCTGGCGTCCGCCACCTCGGACTTCCACGCCATCACGCTGGTGCCGAAGCCCGGTGCGGCGGTCGGCAGCAGCGGCACCGTGACCGTCTCCGGCACGTCGTCGGACGCCACCGTCACCGGCGACCACCTCACCCTGACCAACGGCGCGACGCAGCTGAAGGTGAGCGCGTCCGCCGAGCAACTGCACCAGGTGCCGGGCGACATACTGACCTTTCCGCTCGACGTGTGGAACAACGGCCAACTCCCGGCGGCCAAGGGGGTGGAGCTGCGGATCGACACCACCGCCGGGCTGCACCTGCAGGGCTCCTGGGCCAACTGCCGCGACGTGCCCGCGAGCGACCGCGGGGGGCACATCGTGCGCGAGACCCTGTGCGACTTCCCCACCCCGGTGGAGCCCGGCCGGCAGTACGCGTTGTCGTCGCCACTGCGCGTCAAGGTCGGCGACGAGGCCCTGCGCGACAAGATCTTCTACGAATTCACCCCGCTGACCAGCGCCGCCCCGGCGAACGGCCCCGGGACCCCGCTGACCCTGGTCCCGAGGGGCGCGATGCCGTCCGACGGGAACACCGACCCGTACTTCACCACCTACGTCAACAGCGTCAACCACGCCGACTTCGCCGTCACCGGGGACACCGTCACCGGGCGGCGCGGCGGTCACGCCACGCTGCACGCCACGGTGACCGACCGGGGGCCGGCGGTGGTGCAGGACCTCCTCGACGACGACGCCTTCCTCCCGGTCCTCGTCGAGTTGCCGCCGGGCACGAAGGCCACGAAGATCCCGGACAACTGCCAGCCGCCGCCCACGGACGACGGGTCGGACCCCGGCCCCCGGATGGGCCGGTCCTCCTACCAGTGCTCCTTCGGCGACCCCGCCCCGGGGGACAGACACGTCCTGTCGTTCACCGTCGCCATCGGCCCCCGTACCCCGGCCGTCTCCACGGGCCGCATCCGCACGCTGGAGGTCATGAAGGGGCTCGACCCCGACGCCTCCAACGACAGTGCGGCGCTGACCCTGCGGCTGGCGCAGGGCGGATCCGGGGGCGGCGGTACGGCCGGCGGGTCCGGCTCCGGCGGCGCGGCCGGAGCGTCCGGCTCCGTTTCGGGCGGCCCCTCCGCAGGGTCCGGACCGCTGGCCGACACCGGATTCGGCGGCGGCTGGATCGTCTGGGCGGCCGGCGCGCTGTTGCTGGCCGGTGGTGTGGCCGTAGCGCTCTCCCGACGGTCCCGCGGCGGGAACTGACACGTCGTCCGGAGGTCCGGAGCTGCGGCACCCCCCGAACCCCCTGCTCAGGGGGTTGGCCTTGCACCCTGTGCAGGGGCGCCGCCCCTTCGGGGTGTTCAGATGGTGCCCTCGGTGTTGACCGGGCCGACCTGGAAGACGCCGGAGCAGATCTTCCAGTCGGCCGGTACGAGGACCGCCTTGTGCAAGGCCGGGGGATAGAACCGCAGGTAGGTGCCGGTGCGCAGGCAGGGACCGCCGACGGGCCCGTTCGTGGTGCGGATGACCGCGGAGGCGGAGTGGCCGGGGGCGAGGGTGACGGACGAGTAGGAACTGCCGCTCCGGGTGGCGGCCGGTCCGATCTGCCGGTGCGCGGTGTCGAGGACGCTGACGCCCGGGTAGCCGCGCAGGGCGCAACCGGTGGTGCTGGTGTTGGTGAACCGGACCGGCCAGTAGAGCGAGCCCGCCGCGCCCTCCTTGCGGCCCATGGAGAGGTAGAGGTCGCTCACGGTACAGGTGCGCGGGCCGCTCGACGCCTGGGACACCTGGGACGCCTCGGCCGTCGTCGTGATGCTCCAGGTGGCTCCCGCGGTGGCGAGCCCCGCGAGGACGGCGGTCACGGAGGCGGCGAGGCCGCGCCGGGAGAAGTGGTGAAAGGGCAGGGACATGGCGCATCCGCCTCCATCGGGCGAAAGGGTGCAGGTCGGTATGTTGGACACGGCCGCGATGGGAAGGGTTGTACACGTATACGGGGTACCCCCGTCGAGCCGGCAGGACCGCGGGATCGCGGGATCGCGCCTCGGGCCTGTCTGACCCTTCCCGTCGTCGCCCGGAGGGCGGCCGCGCGGCGTCAGGTGCGTGCTCCGGGGGTCCCCCCGGCCGAAGGCCGGTGGAGTGCCGGGCATGCACCCACGTACGGGATGTACCTGGGTGTGTGCCCGGTGCGGCGAGTGGGGGCACCCCCTCTGGGGGAGCGTGCAGGGCGTCGCGCGGCAGACGGGAATGGTCAGACAGGCCCTAGGCTGAAGGCGGCAACGGGACGACGGCGACAACGGCGGCATCGCGGAGCGGCGACGCGGAAAGGGTGTGGCATGCCCGGCTGGAACACCTCCGACATCCCCGACCTCACCGGTCGCCTCGCCGTCGTCACCGGCGCCAACAGCGGGCTCGGGTACGTCACCGCACGGGAGCTGGCGCGCCGGGGCGCCCGGGTGGTGTCGGCGTGCCGCAGTGAGGCGCGGGGGAGGGCGGCCGTCGAGCGGATCAGGGCGGAAGTGCCCGGGGCTTTTGTCGAGTTGGGGCTGCTGGACCTCGGCGACCTCGCGTCCGTACGGGCCTTCGCCGACGGGTTCGGGTACGACCGGATCGACCTGCTCGTCAACAACGCCGGCGTGATGGCGCTGCCGTACGGGACGACGGCCGACGGCTTCGAGACCCAGTTCGGCGTCAACCACCTGGGCCACTTCGCCCTCACCGGCCTGCTGCTGCCCGCGCTGCTCGCCGCCCCCGGCGCCCGGGTCGTGACCGTGTCCAGCATGATGCACGCGCTGGCCGACATCGACCCCGCCGATCTCAACAGCACGCGCACGTACCGTCGTTGGGTCGCCTACGGCCGCTCCAAGACGGCCAATCTGCTCTTCACGCACGAGCTGGCGCGCCGGCTGGCCGCCACCGGCGCCGACGTCGTCGCGGCCGCCGCGCACCCCGGTTACGCCGCCACCAACCTCCAGACCGCAGGTCCCCGCGCCGAGGGCCGCCGGGCCGCCGAGCGGCTGATGCAGCTCGGCAACCGGGTCGTCGCCCAGTCCGCCGAGGCGGGTGCCCTGCCCACGCTGCACGCGGCGACCGCCCCCGGCGTACGGCCCGACGCCTTCCTCGGCCCGTCGTTCGCCATGTGGCGGGGCGCGCCGGCACCGTCCTGGCGAGCACCGTGGACGCTCAGCGACGCGACGGCAGCGCGGCTGTGGGGGGAGTCCGAGCGGCTGACGGGAGTCGCGTACGACGCGCTGAAGGCGTGACGCGCCCGGAGCGGGGCGTGTCCGGCATGCGGGGTCGGGGAGACCGGCCGGTCAACAAAGGTCCGGTTGCCCGTCGGCGGTGGCCGGGAGGTGAGCGTCAGGAGGCCCGTACCTCGTACGCGGCGACGCGCACCGAGTCGTCGTCCAGGCACTCCCCGCTGACCAGGTCGAAGCGCTGCTTCAACAGCGGGGAGGCGACGAACGGGCGGCCCTGGTGGGTGCCGGTCAGACCGCGGGAGAGGACCGCCGCGCCGCCGAACGGATCGCGGTTGTCGATGCCGTACAGACGGCCGTTCCGGTCGCGGAACAGGGCGACCTGGCGGCCGTCCGGCAGCAGCGCGGCCACGCCCCGGCCCGGGGTCAGGGCGCTGAGGTCGCAGACCGTGAACCAGTCGTCGTCCTCGGTGTCCAGCTGGAGCTGGACCTTCAGGTCGGTGGTCTCGGGTGCCAGGGTCATCGCTGGGCGCTTCCTTCCAGAATGTCTTCGGTGGGGCGCATGCCGATGGACAGCAGCGGCAGGTCGGGCTTCATCTGGTCGCGTTCGGGGACGAATCCGACGACCGGGTCGGGGGTGTCCGGGGCGTTCACGAAGGACACGAACCGGGCCAGCTTCTCGGGGTCGTTGATGGTCTCGGCCCACTCGTCGCGGTAGCCCGCGACGTGCGCCGCCATCAGCGCCTCCAGCTCCGCGCAGATGCCGAGCGAGTCGTGCACCACCACGTCCCGTACGTGGTCCAGGCCGCCCGGGATCCGCTCCAGCCAGGTGGAGGTGCGCTCCAGACGGTCGGCGGTGCGGATGTAGAACATCAGGAACCGGTCGATCAGCCGGACCAGTTCGGCGTCGGACAGGTCCTGGGCCAGCAGGTCCGCGTGGCGCGGGGTCGCGCCGCCGTTGCCGCCGACGTACAGGTTCCAGCCGCCTACGGTGGCGATGATGCCGAAGTCCTTCGACTGGGCCTCCGCGCACTCCCGGGCACAGCCGGAGACGGCGGACTTGAGCTTGTGCGGGGAGCGCAGCCCCCGGTAGCGCAGCTCCAGGTCGATCGCCATCCGTACGGAGTCCTGGACCCCGTAGCGGCACCAGGTCCGGCCCACGCAGGACTTCACCGTGCGCAGCGACTTGCCGTAGGCGTGCCCGGACTCGAAGCCGGCGTCCACCAGCCGCGCCCAGATCAGCGGCAGCTGCTCCACGCGGGCGCCGAACATGTCGATCCGCTGCCCGCCGGTGATCTTCGTGTAGAGGCCGAAGTCCCGGGCGATCTCACCGATCACGATCAGCTTCTCCGGGGCGATCTCACCGCCGGGGATGCGCGGCACGACCGAGTACGAGCCGTTCTTCTGCAGGTTGGCGAGGAAGTGGTCGTTGCTGTCCTGCAGGGCCGCCTGCTCGCCGTCCAGGACGTAGCCGCTCGCGCCGATCGTCGGGGCGAGGGAGGCGATGATCGAGGCCACCGCCGGCTTGCAGACCTCGCAGCCGTCGCCGCCCCGGGCCTCCTCGCGGCCGTACCGGTCCAGCAGGTCCTGGTACGACGTGACGCGCAGGGCGAGGACGATCTCGTACAGCTCCTCGCGGCTCTGGCCGAAGCAGCCGCACAGGCCCTTGTCGACCTCGACGCCGCTCGCCTCCAGCTCGGCGGTGACCAGCTGGCCGAGCACCTTCACACAGCTGCCGCAGCCGGTGCCCGCCCTGGTGCACTTCTTCACCTCGGGCACGGTCGTGCACCGGTGCTCGGTGACCGCGCCCCGGATCGTGCCCTTGCTGACGTTGTGGCAGGAGCAGATGACCGCCTCGTCCGGGAGGGCGGACGGGCCGAGCTGGCCACCGGAGCCGGCGGGCAGCACCAGTGACTCCGGCGAGACGGGCGGCACCGAACCGGTCAGCGCGCGCAGGGTGCCGTACGCCTCCGCGTCGCCGACCAGGATGCCGCCGAGCAGCGTGCCGTCCCGGCCGATGACCAGCTTCTTGTACAGGCCCGCGCGGGAGTCGGAGTAGACGACGTCCAGGCAGTCCTCGGTGGCGCCGTGCGCGTCGCCGAAGGAGGCCACGTCCACGCCGAGCAGCTTCAGCTTGGTGGACAGGTCGGCGCCGGTGAAGGACGCCTCGTCGGCGGCGATCGTGGCGGCGGCCGTCTCGGCCTGCTCGTAACCGGGCGCGACCAGACCGTACACCCGGCCGTCCGCGGCCAGCGCGCACTCGCCGATCGCGAACACGTGCGGGTCGGTGACCGTGCGGCACTGCTCGTCGACCGTGATGCCGCCGCGCTCGCCGACCGCGAGACCGCAGTCGCGGGCGAGCTGGTCGCGGGGGCGGACACCGGCGGAGAACACCACCATGTCGGTGGCGAGTTCGGAGCCGTCGGACAGCTTCATGCCGGTGACGGCACCCGAGGCGTCCGTCACGATCTCCTGCGTGCCCACGCCGGTGTGCACGGTCAGGCCCATGTCCTCGATGGTGCGCAGCAGCGCGGCGCCGCCGCCCTCGTCGACCTGCACCGGCATCAGCCGCGGCGCGAACTCCACGATGTGCGAGGTGAGTCCGAGGCCCTTGAGCGCACCGGCCGCCTCCAGGCCCAGCAGACCGCCGCCGACCACCGCGCCGACCGTCGCCGTCTTCGCGTACGCCTCGATCGCGAACAGGTCCTCGATCGTGCGGTAGACGAAACAGCCCTCGGCGTCCTTGTTGGGGACCGGCGGCACGAAGGGGTACGAGCCGGTGGCGAGGACGAGGGTGTCGTACGCGAAGACCCGACCGGACCTGGCCGTGACCTTCTTCGCTGCGCGGTCGACCGTCTCCGCCGGGTCACCGACGTACAGCTCGATGCCGTGCGTGTCGATGAACTCCATGTCGGTCATGGAGAGGTCCTCGGGCGTTCTGCCCGCGAAGTACGAGGTGAGCGCCACGCGGTCGTAGGCGGGACGCGGCTCCTCGCACAGCACGACCACGCGGTGCGTGGCGGTCAGGCCGCGCTCGGCGAGCGCTTCGAGGAAGCGCTGGCCGACCATGCCGTGGCCGACCAGCACGATCGTGGGGGTGGCCCCCAGGGTGGCGGTCATCAGGAGCCTCCATCGTTGGTGAGCAGGTGGAGCAGGGGGCCGCCGTCCGTGGGGAGCGGCTCTGCTCCCTCCCAGGCGCGGGCGAGCGCGCCGACGGTGCCGAGTTCGCCGACCAGGACGCCGCCGACCAGTCGGTCCTCGCGGACGACGACCTTGCGGTAGGTGCCCCGGGTGGCGTCGGTGAGCTGCACGACGTCGTCGCCGGGGCGCGGCTCGGGCTCCCCGAAGGCGGCGAGGTCGAAGGGGGAGTCCTGCCCGGTCAGGGTGAGCCGGGTCAGGGAACGGGTGCCGGTGTAGCGGGCGCCGGCGCGTCCCGCGAGCAACTCGGCCAGCGCCTCGGCCTGTTCCAGGGCCGGGGCGGCCAGGCCGTACACCGTGCCGTCGTGCTGGGCGCAGTCGCCGATCGCGTGGATGTACGCGTCGGAGGTGCGCAGTTCGTCGTCGACCAGGACGCCCTTGTGGACGGCGAGCCCGGCGTCCTGGGCGAGACCGGTGCGCGGGTGCACCCCGCAGGCCAGCACCACGAGGTCGGCATCGAGGGCGTACCCGTCGGCCATCTCCACCGAGCGGACCGCGCCGGCCACGCAGCGCACGTCCCGCACCCGGCACTCCGTGTGCACCTCGACGCCCAGGTCCCTCAGATGGCGCCGGACGAGCTTCGAGGCGGCCGGGTCGAGCTGGCGTTCCATCAGCCGCTCGCCCTGCTGGGCGAGGACGACCTGCGCGCCGCGCACCGCGAGCGCCCGCGCCGCGGACACCCCGAGCAGTCCGCCGCCGATGACGACGGCCCGCACACCCGGCCGGACCGCCTTGGAAAGCCCCAGGCAGTCGTCCATGGTGCGGAACGCGTGCACACCCTCGGGCAGTTCGTGGTCCGGGGTGAACAGGCCGCGCAGCGGCGGGAGCACCGGGTTGGAGCCGGTGGCCAGGACCAGCGCGTCGTATGCGATCACCGAGCCGTCCGCGCACCGCACCTGGCGCGCCGCGCGGTCGATACCGGTGACCCGGGTACGGAGCAGGTCCTCGGGGGCCGGGAGCGCGATCACCTCGGGTGCGTAACGGCCGGCCAGCACCTCGGCGAGCAGCACCCGGTTGTAGGGCCGGTGCTCCTCCTCGCCGACGAGCAGCGCGGGCGTGCCGAGGTCACCGAGCCGCCGGGCGAGCCGCACGCCCGCGAGGCCGGCGCCGATCACCACCACACGCGTATTCGAGGTCATGTCCTCGAGCCTGCGGTGCGGACGTTACCCGGCCGCATCACCTCTGTTTCCCGCGAGGAACGCTGCCCTCAGCGGGAGCCGGGCGGGGGTGTGAGGGCCCTGGGGGCGCGCAGGAGGAGGCTGTGAGGGGCTACCGGCTTCCCGTCAGGTGGGCGAAGACGACCACGTTCCCCTGGTAACCGGTGGTCTTCGAGTAGCCCCCGCCGCAGGTGATCACCCTCAGCTCGGGCCGCTTCGCCGCCCCGTACACCTTCTGGTCGGGGAAGTTCCGGGCCGAGTACACCTCCACCGCGTCCACGGTGAACACGGCCACGCTCCCGTCCCGCCGGTCGATCTCGATCGCGGCGCCGCGTCTGAGGGCGCCGAGGTCGTAGAAGACGGCGGGGCCCTCGGCGTTGTCCACGTGCCCGGCGACGATCGCGGTGCCCCGCTCGCCGGGGCTGGTGCCGGCCTCGTACCAGCCGGCGAGGTTCTTGTTGCCCGGGGGCGGCACGTCCAGACTGCCCGAACTCGTCAGGCCCAGCCCCGTCAGCGGGGCGTTCACGCGGATCGCGGGGATGCGGATGCGGGTGGGCGGTGAGGGTGCCAGCGCGGGGGACCCGAGCCGCTCCTCGGCCGGGTCGGGGCGGCCCTCGGCGGCGGACGGCTGGGGCGGGGCGTGCGTCCCGTAGCCGCTGCCCAGCAGCCACACCCCGGAGCCCAGGGCGACCACGGTGACCGCGGTTATCGCGGTGTCCCCGATCCTGCGCATGCGTGTCCCTTCCCGGATTCCTTCCCGGAGCCGGCCCCCGCCCCCCTCCGGGCCACGAGGGGCATCGGACCCGGAGGGGGAGGGAGTCGCGGTACCGCTGACGGACAGCGGAGGGTGTCCGTCAGAACCCGTCGCCTCTCGCCCGGCGATGCAGGAGCCAGGTACCGCCCGCGGCGGCGACGGCCAGAGCCGCCACACCCGCCGTGGTATGCGCGGGGTCAGGGCCCAGAGCGCCCCCGACCCCCGTCTTCACACTGCCGTGCGGCTGGAGCTGGTCACGCGCCCCCGCCGTCACCAGCGTCACCACCAGATCGCCCGTCAGTCGCTTGCCGCCCTCGGCCTTGCCGTCCGCGGCCGTGCCGCCTCCGGCCCTGCCACCCTCGGCCTTGTCGCCCTCGGCGCACTGCGCGACGATCTCGTACGTGCCCTGCTGCGCGCTCGACGGCACCCGGAACTGCCCGATCGCCTCGCCCTCGTGCGTACTGGGCGCCAGCATGAACGTTCCGGCACCCACCGCGGTGGCGTCCCCGGCCGCCGCGCCGCGGCCCCCGCAGCCCGCCGTGTTCACGGTGACCGTGTCCCCGGGTGCCACGGTGGCCGGGTACACGTCGAGACCGGTGGTGTTCCCGGCGTACGCCGGCGTGGTGGCCAGCCCGGCGGCGGCGAACGCGGTACCGGTCAGCAGACGGGCGGTGCGACGCATGGTGCTCCCTCGGGCTCGTCCGACTCGTTGACGTGCTCTTCCGAGGTAAGTGGCAGATCGCCGCCCGCGCTTGTCGAGCGCGGGCCCGGGAATGGGATGAACGGGTGTCACCACCCGCCCGCCGAACCGCGTTCCGGCAGGTCACGGGCGTGCGAGAGGCTCCGTGCAAGAGCACCCGAACGGCCGGGCACCCCGGGTGAACGGCTGGGGCCCAGGATCTTTCGTTCGGATCAGGCCCCGCGAGCCCGGCCTGATCCGAACGAAAGGCCCTGGCGGTGGGAGCGGGTCCGGCAGCCGCAGCGCCAGGCCGTCCAGGACGACGCCCAGGCCGTAGGCGAACTTGGCGTCGCGCAGCTTCGCGGGGTCCTCCGCCGCCGCCGAGACCCCGGCGTAGGACGCGGCGAGGTGGTCGTGGGCGGCCGCGGCCTGCTGGGCGGCGGGCAGCATCCGGGCGGTGTACTCGGATGCAGGCGGCGGGGTTCCCGGAGCCGTGCTGGGCCGGTGAGGGCGAGTATGGGTATCCAGGCCGGCAGGTCGAGGGCGATCTGGACGATCTCGAGTCAGACCTTGTTCTGGGCTGTGGTGTGGAGGGGCGGGTTGCGCAGGCCGGCGGCCCGGGCGGCCCGGATCCGGTCCTCGGCCCGGACCCGCAGCCGGTGACGGAGTTCGAGGGCGGCGATCGGCCGGTCAGGGGTGTGGGTGGCGAAGCAGGTGATCCGCATGCCGTCCGCGCGTCGACTGATCGGCCGACCGGCCGGAATGGCCGGCGCCCGCTACGAGCGCCGGCCTGCACCAGCTCAGTTCACGTTGACCGCGCTCCACGCCGCCGCCACCGTGTTGTACTCCGTGCTGCCCGCGCCGTAGAGGTCCTTCGCCGCGTTGAGGGTCGCCGTGCGGGCGCCCGCGTAGTTGGTGGAGGACGTCATGTAGACGGTCAGGGCGCGGTACCAGATCTTGCCGAGCTTGTCGCGGCCGATGCCGGTGACCGTGGAGCCGTTGGAGGTGGGGGAGTCGTAGCTGACGCCGTTGACGGTCTTGGCGCCGCTGCCCTCCGCGAGGAGGTAGGCGAAGTGGTTGGCGACGCCCGAGGAGTAGTGGACGTCGAGGTTGCCGACCGACGAGCTCCAGGAGTCCGCCGAGCTGCCGTCCTTGGAGGGCTTGTCCATGAAGCGGAGGGCCGCCTTGCCGAAGCCGGACTTGACGATCTCCTCGCCGATCAGGTAGTCGCCCTGGTCGGAGGGGTTGCCCGCGTACCACTCGACCAGCGTGCCGAGGATGTCGGAGGTCGCCTCGTTCAGGCCGCCGGACTCGCCCGAGTAGGTCAGCGCGGCCGTCTTGGAGGTGACGCCGTGCGTCATCTCGTGGCCGGCGACGTCCAGGGCCACCAGCGGGCCGAAGGTCGTCCCGTCACCGTCGCCGTAGGTCATGCAGAAGCAACTGTCGTCCCAGAAGGCGTTGTTGTAGCTGTTGCCGTAGTGGACGCGGTTGTACGAGCCCTTGCCGTCGCCGGCGATGCCGTTCCGGCCGTGGACGTTCTTGTAGTAGTCCCAGGTCTCGTTGGTGCCGTACTGGGCGTCCACCGCCGCCGAGGAGCGGTCGCTCGTGGCTCCCGTGCCCCAGTGGTTGTCGGCGTCGGTGTACAGCGTCGCGGGGGCGCGGCTGAAGCAGATGCCGAAGATGCACAGGTCGGTCTTGTTCTCGGCGTCGCCTGTGTAGGTGTTGCCGCGGGTGGCGTCCTTGAGCTGGTACGTCGAGCCGGACTGGGTGGTCTCCAGCGGCACCGTCCCGCTGTACAGGGACTGTCCGTCGCCGGTGGCCGTCTCGATGCTGTCCCAGGCGTCGATCTGCGCGCCCGTGCGGGCGTCGGTCAGTACGGTGCGGGCGACCGGGTTGCCGAGCGAGTCCTTGCCGACGGCGTTGGTGCGCCAGGCCAGCCTGGGCTTGCCGTGCAGGGCGTCGACGACCAGTTGCGGCTTGGCCTTCAACTGGTGCACGTATTCGCCGAGGTTGGCCGCGCGCAGGGCGTTCGCCGCGAGGTCGGCGGCCTTGGGTGCGGAGATCTTCGGGGTGATGGACGACAGGGATATCGCGCCGCGTGTGGCGCGGTCGGCGCCGCGGTACGTGCCGTTGGGCTTGAGGTGGACGACGAAGTCGCCGCCCAGGACGGGAAGTTGCCGGTAGGTGCGGTCGTAGCGGACGTGCTGGGTGCCGTCCTTGTCGACGATCACGTCGCGGACGCTGGTGTCCTGCGCGGAGGTGAGGCCCAGGCCGGTGGCGTGGGCGGCGAGCGCCGAGGCCGCGTTCTCGATCGCGGTGGCCCGGGTGGGTCTGCCGTCGGCGTGCGCGGCGGTGGAGAGTGCTGCGGCCAGCAGGGTGGCGGTCGTGGCGGCGATGCCGGCCGTGGCGAGACGGGATCCTCGGTTGTGCCGTGTCCGACTCATCGGTCTCCTTGGGAAGGCGCCTCGAAGGCGTGGGGGTGGCGCGCTGTGTCCCTGAGATTTAAAGGGGCATGACATGTCATGTCCATAGCGCCTCCGCGAAGACGTGTGCGGAGTCGGCGGGGATCCAGAATCGTTTCCGTGACCCTGCCGTTCTTCGTCTACGGAACCCTCCGCCCCGGCGGGGGCTACCCCACGGGGCTTATGGCCGCACCGCCTCCACCCGTACCGCGCACGCCTTGAACTCGGGCATCCGCGAGGTCGGGTCGAGTGCCGGGTTGGTGAGGGTGTTGGCGCGGCCCTCGCCCGGCCAGTGGAAGGGCATGAACACGGTGTCGGGGCGGATGCCGGTCGTGATGCGGGCCGGGGCCACCGCGCGGCCGCGCCGCGAGACCACGGCCACCGGGTCGCCCTCGGCGGCGCCGAGCCGGGCCGCCAGCCGCGGGTGCAGCTCCACGAACGGTCCGGGCGCGGCGGCGTTCAGCTCGGGCACCCTGCGGGTCTGGGCGCCCGACTGGTACTGGGACACCACCCGGCCGGTCGTCAGCAGCAGCGGGTACTCGTCGTCCGGCTCCTCGGCCGCCGCCCGGTGCGTCACGGCGACGAACCTCGCGCGGCCGTCCTCGGTGGCGAACCGGTCGAGGAAGAGGCGGGGCGTGCCGGGATGCGCGATCGGCTCCGCCGGGTGCGCGGTGGCCGGGCAGTCGGGGGCACCGGGGCGCGCCACCGGGTCCGCCGGGTCCGCCGAACCCGCGGAGTCCGCCGAGCCGGCGGAGCCCACAGCTGCCATGGAGTCGGCGGCGGCCATCGTCCCGTCCGCCGGCTCAGGGCACGGCCAGAACACCCCGTTCTCCTCGGCCAGCCGCCGGTAGGTGATCCCCGAGTAGTCCGCGGGCCCGCCCGCACTCGCCCGGCGCAGCTCCCCGAAGACCTCCTCGGGGTCGGTCGGGAAGCCCTTCTCCACGCCCAGCCGGGCGGCGAGTCCGTGCAGCACCTCCAGGTCGCTGCGGACCCCGTCGGGCGGGGTGACCGCCTGCCGCCGCAGCAGCACGCGGCCCTCCAGACTGGTGGTCGTGCCGGTCTCCTCGGCCCACTGGGTGACCGGCAGGACGACATCCGCGAGGGCCGCCGTCTCCGACAGCACGACGTCCGCCACCGCGAGGAAGTCCAGTGACCGCAGCCGTTCCTCCACGTGCGCGGCGCGCGGCGCGGACACCACCGGGTTGGAGCCCATCAGCAGCAGCGCCCTGATGTCCGTGCCCAGCGCGTCCAGCAACTCGTATGCACTGCGGCCCGGGCCCGGCAGTGAGTCCGGGTCCACGCCCCACACCCCGGCGACGTGCCGCCGCGCGGCCGGGTCGGTCAGCTTGCGGTAGCCGGGCAACTGGTCGGCCTTCTGGCCGTGTTCGCGCCCGCCTTGGCCGTTGCCCTGTCCGGTCAGGCAGCCGTACCCGGACAGCGGGCGGCCCGCCCGGCCGGTCGCCAGGCACAGGTTGATCCAGGCGCCCACCGTGTCGGTGCCCTTGGACTGCTGCTCCGGCCCGCGCGCGGTCAGTACCATCGCCGCCTCCGGCTCGCAGAACAGCCGTACCGCTTCCCGGAGTTGCGGAACGGGCACCCCCGTGATCCGCTCCACGTACTCCGGCCAGTGCGCCATCGCCGCGGCCCGCGCCTCCTCCCAGCCGGCCGTGCGCCGCCCGATGTACTCCTCGTCCGTGCGGCCCTCGGCGACCACCAGGTGCAGCAGGCCCAGGGCCAGAGCCAGATCGGTGCCCGGGCGGGGCGCGAGGTGCAGGTCGGCCTGTTCGGCGGTCTTCGTGCGGCGCGGGTCGACGACGATCAGCGTCCCGCCGTTGTCGCGCAGTTCGCCGAAGAAGCGCAGCGACGGCGGCATGGTCTCGGCGAGGTTGGAACCGACCAGGATCACGCAGCCCGTCCTCGGGATGTCCTCGAGGGGGAACGGCAGCCCGCGGTCCAGGCCGAACGCCTTCGTGCCGGCCGCGGCGGCCGACGACATGCAGAAGCGGCCGTTGTAGTCGATCTGCGAGGTGCCCAGCACCACCCGGGCGAACTTGCCGAGCGCGTACGCCTTCTCGTTGGTCAGCCCGCCCCCGCCGAACACCCCGCACGCGTCGGGACCGTACGCGGTACGGGCCGAGGCGAGACCCGCGGCGATCCGGTCCAGGGCCTCCTCCCAGGAGGCGGGCACCAGCTCATCCCCGGACCGCACCAACGGCGAGGTCAGCCGCACCGCGGAGGACAGCAGCACCGGGGCCGTCCGCCCCTTGCCGCACAGCGCGCCCCGGTTCACCGGGAAGTCGGGGCGTTCGGTCACCTCGACGCCCCCTCCCGGCGTGGGCGACACGTTCATCCCGCACTGCAGGGCGCAGTACGGGCAGTGGGTGGGCGTCGAGGCGGTCTCCATGCCGCCCAGCGTGCTTCGCACGTGTTACGTGCCGTGACGGTTCCCTGTTACGCGGCCGGGACGGCGACCTCCCCGCCGCGGCCGGGCCGCCGTGAGGCACAGACCCGGCCACCCTTGGGTCGCCGCGGACGGTACGGAAGTTGCCGTCGTGGCAGAAGACACCACATCTGACGCATTACCTCTCATAGTTGGCCGATCGTACCTGGTTGAGGATTGAAGAACCGGGACTACAGTCATCCCCTGCTCCCCTGCTCCCCTGCTCCCCTGCTCCCCGCGCACGACCCCGCACGGCTTTCGGCACACCGGCCGGCCCCGAGCCCACCGCCGCCGCCCGGACCCGGCTTTCTCCCCCCGAAACAGCCAGGAGGTCTACCGAGCCATGCCCCTGCGCCACCTCACCCCCCGCGACCAGCAACTCTTCTGGCAGTACGGCCGCGGCCCCGCCGTACCCGTCCCCGACCCGCTCGTCCACCGCGCCGTCGAACGGCAGGCGGCCGCCCGCCCCGACGCCGTCGCCGCCGAACACCAGGGCGCGGCCCTCACCTACGGCGAGCTCGACCGCCGCGCCGACGCCCTCGCCGCCCGTCTGGTCCGCGAGGGCGTGCGCCCCGGCGACCACGTCGGTCTCTTCGTCCGCCGCTCCCTCCCGATGCTCGTCGGCCTGCTCGCCACCCTGAAGGCGGGCGCCGCCTACGTCCCCCAGGACATCGGCCTCACGCCCCGCCCCCAACTCGACCACGTCGTCCGGACCGCCGCGACCCGGGTGATCCTCACCCAGCGGGAACACGCCTCCCGCGTCCCCGTGCCGCCCGGCCACCGCCTGATCACCCTGGACGACGTCACCCCGGACGACATCACCCCGGACGGACCGGAGCCGTACGCACCGGCACCCGTGATCCGGGCGGCCCCACCGCGCCCCGACGACGGCTGCTACGTCCTGTTCACCTCCGGCACGACCGGACGCCCCAACGGCGTGAAGGTCACCCACCGCAACGTCGCCAACCTCCTGCTCACCGAGCCGGGCGGCCTCGGCGTCCGCCCCGGCGACCGGGTCGCCCAACTGCTCAACATCGCCTTCGACATGGCCGCCTGGGAGATCCTCGGCTGCCTCACCCACGGCGGCACCCTCGTCATCCGCGGCAAGGACATCGCCGCCGCGGCCCGCACCGCCGACGTGCTGATCGCCACGCCGACCGTGCTGTCCGGCATCGACCCGGGCGCCTGCCCGCGGGTGCGCACGGTCGCCGTCGCCGGGGAGCCGTGCCCCCGCCCGCTGGCCGACCGGTGGGCGGGGCGGGCCGCCTTCCACAACTGCTGCGGCCCCACCGAGGTGACCATCGTCAACACCGTGCGCCGCCATGACCCGGCCGCCGCCCTGCTCACCATCGGCACCCCCACCCCGAACAACACCGTGTACGTCCTCGACGCCCACCGCCGGCCGCTCCCCATCGGCGAGGTGGGCGAGATGTGGGCGGGCGGCGACTGCGTCTCGGCCGGCTACCTCGGCAACGACGACCTGACCGCCGAGCGGTACGCCCCCGACCCCTTCCTCGGCGGGGGCAGCCGGATGTTCCGCACCCGGGACCTCGGCCGCTGGACCGCGGACGGCGAGCTGGAGCACCTCGGCCGCACGGACGACCAGGTCAAGGTGCGCGGCTTCCGTGTCGAGCTCGACTCCGTCTCCTCGGTACTGGAGTCGGTGGAGGGCTGTCTGCGGGCGGTGACGCTGAAACGGGACGCGCGCAGCCTGGTGGCCTTCGTCTGCCCGGCCGGCATCGACCCCGAACGGGCCCGGCGCGCGGTGGCGGACGCCCTGCCGTACTACTGCGTCCCCTCGGACGTCTTCCCGCTCGCCGCGCTGCCCGAGACCGACCGCGGCAAGATCGACAGGCCGGCCCTGCTTCGGCTGGCCGAGGAGCGCCAAGGGGTGCTCCGATGACCACCGCACCCCCGGCCGCGGTGCGGGACGTCCCGCTGCCGCCGCTCGCCCCGGCAGCCAGGCGGCTGTTCAAACACCCGCGCCTGATGCACTACAACCGGCTGGCGGCCCTGGTCGTCGCCGTCAACCTGGCCTGGGCGGCCGCGCGGTGGCCATTGCCCGCGTCGTCGCCCGGCCACGCGGCGCTGGCGAACCTCGCGCTCGCCGTCCTCGTGCGCCAGCAGTACGTCATCAACCTCATGTTCCGGCTGGCGACCCGGCCGCCGACCAGCTGGCCGCTGAAGGTGCGCTGGACGCTGGGCAAGGTCTACCACTTCGGCGGGCTGCACGTGGGCGGGGCGCTGGCGGGTACGGCCTGGTTCCTGGCCGCGGCGCTCACGGAGCCGGACGGGCCCGGCAGGGCGGTGGGCCTGGCGCTCGTCGGCCTGCTGGCCCTCGTCGTCGCCACCGCGGTACCCGCCTTCCGCTCCCGGCACCACGACCTCTTCGAGAAGGTCCACCGCTTCGGCGGCTGGACCGCGCTGCTGCTGTTCTGGGCGCACACCCTGCTGTCCGGTGCGAGACCGGTCCCCGTGGCGGTGCTCGCCGTGGTCACCTTCAGCGTCGCCCTGCCCTGGCTGCGGCTGCGCAGGGTCGCCGTACGGATCGAGCGCCCCTCCCCGCACGTCGCACTCGCCCGCTTCGACCACGGCGTCACGCCCTTCGCGGGCTCCTCGACCGCGATCAGCCGCAGCCCGCTGAGGGAATGGCACTCCTTCGCCAACGTGCCGTCCCCCGGCGAGCCCGGCTTCCGGCTCACCATCTCCCGCGCGGGCGACTGGACGGGCTCCTTCATCGACGACAGGCCCGCACGGGTATGGGTGAAGGGCATCACGACGGCCGGGGTCGCCAACATCGAGACCCTGTTCGAGAAGGTCGTGTACGTGGCCACGGGCAGCGGTATCGGCCCCTGCCTGCCGCACCTCCTGGCCGCCCAGGTCCCCTCCCGCCTGGTCTGGGCGACCCGCGACCCCCGGGCCACCTACGGCGACGCCCTCGTCGACGAGATCCTCGCCGTCCAGCCGCACGCGCTCGTCTGGGACACCTCCCGGCACGGCAAGCCCGACATGGTGCGGCTCGCCTACGCGGCGTACCGGGACTTCGGGGCCGAGGCGGTGATCTGCATCTCGAACAAGAAGCTCACCTGGCAGGTCGTGCACGGGCTGGAGCGGCGCGGGATTCCGGCGTACGGCGCGATCTGGGACTCGTAGCGGACCGGTGGAGAGAGCCGGTGACAGGGAGAGGGAGAGGGAGAGGGAGAGGGAGATGGACACTCTGAAAGTGGAACGCCACGACCGTGTGGTGACCGTACGCCTGCACCGCCCGCACGTACGCAACGCGCTGGACTCCGCACTGCTCGCCGAACTCCTGGAACTTCTCCGCCCGTTGGACAGCGACCCGGAGGTCGGCTGCGTCCTGGTGACCGGCTCCGGCGACGTCTTCAGCGCGGGCGCCGACATCAGGGAGATGGCCGGGAGGACGGCCGTGGAACTGGCCGCGGAGGACTACTTCGGCGCGTGGGAGGAGTTCGCGGACCTCCGCACACCGAAGGTCGCGGCCGTCAGCGGGCTCGCCCTGGGCGGCGGGTGCGAGCTGGCGATGATGTGCGACCTGGTGATCGCCGGGGAGTCGGCCGTCTTCGGCCAGCCGGAGATCCGGCTCGGGGTGATCCCGGGCATCGGCGGCACCCAGCGCCTGACCCGGCTGGTCGGCCGCGCCAAGGCCATGGACCTCGTCCTCACCGGCCGCACGATGGACGCTCACGAGGCGGAGAGCTGCGGCCTGGTCTCCCGCGTGGTCCCCGACGACCGGGTCCTGACCGAGGCGCTTCAGGCCGCCGCGACCATCGCCTCGTACTCCCGCACGGCCGTCACCGCCGCCCGCGACTGCGTCGACCGGGCCCTGGAGACCGGCCTGCGCGACGGCATCCGCTACGAACGCCGCGTGTTCCACGCCCTGTTCGCCACCGAGGACCAGAAGGAGGGCATGACCGCGTTCCTGGAGAAGCGCCCGCCGCGCTTCACGGGCCGCTGAAGCGCTCCGACGCGCTCGGCCACCGCGCGCTCGGCGGGCCCCACCGGACCCGCCGCGCTCACCCCGCACCGCCGCCCAAAGGGGAGCCCACGTGCCCACTGCAACGACCACGAACTCCGACGCCACCGTCCGCGGACCCTCCGGGGGGCT